>DATARJ010000284.1:0-5350 GCA_036264205.1 Methylocella sp. | reverse complement strand
GAACTGGCTTGGGCGGAGGCGGGCAACAACGATATTACCTTGCTAGTCAAGGACGATCGTTCGACTCCCGATGGCGCGCGCGCGGCGGCGCAGGAGGCCTTGTCGGAAGGCGCCGAGCTTATTATCGGGCCGCTGTTTGCTTCGAGCGTGCGCGAAGTGGGCCCGGTGGCGCGTGGCGCCAGAAAACCGGTCATCGCATTTTCAACCGATACGTCGACCGCCGGCCCGGAGCTGTTTCTGCTTTCGTTCCTGATCGAGAGTTATGTCGACCGGATTATCGATTTCGCCGCCTCCAAGGGCGAAAAGTCGATCGCCGCACTCATTCCGGAAAATGACTACGGACGCGTGGCGGAAAGCGAATTCCAACAGGCCGCCGCGCGCGACAACATAAGAGTCATGACGATCGAACATTACCAGCCACGAACCATGGCCGAGGCTGTACAAAAAATTGCCGCGCTCCATGATCAAATTGATTCGCTTTTCATTCCTGAACAGGCCGATGCGATGCAGCCGATGTCGCAAGCACTGGCCGCGGCCGGAATCAACGGCAAACACGTGCAGATCCTCGGCACCGGTCTTTGGAACGACGCGCGTGTCCTGAAACTTGCGGCGTTGCAAGGAGCGTGGTTCGCGGCGCCCGAAAATGGCGGTTTCAATGCCTTCGCGGCGCGCTACCGCGCCAAATATCACTCCGATCCAACCCGTATCGCGACACTTGCCTATGATGCCGTGTCCCTCGCCGCCGCGCTTGCCCATACCCAAGGCTCGCAGCGTTATTCGCCAAACGTCCTCACCAACCGGTCGGGCTTCAACGGCGCCGATGGCGTGTTTCGTTTCCGCTCCGATGGGACCAACGAGCGCGGTCTGTCGGTCCTGCAAATCAATAATGGCGTCGCGGTGCCGCTCAGCGCGGCGCCACACTCCTTCTCGGGCACCAATTCGGCGACTTGATTTCAACCGCGATCCTCGATGGATCTTTGGTTCCGCCGTTAAATTTCGCATCCACCCATACAGCGAAATTTTGAGAAATCACCATGTGTCGCGATCTACGGACCCCGTGATATGAGCGGCGGCTCCAAGAAGAAAAACGGTTTACTTTGCGTCCTCTCCGCCGGAGCCGAGATGCCTGGCCCCATCGGGCAGATGTGAAAACAGCGGCGCCGCCGCGCCGGACCGGCGGATCAGTCCGCGCACGTCCGGGGTAAACGCCAGTTCGTCCCAGGAGCCGCCGACATCGAATCGAAACTTCGGGATTTCCTTCCCAGGCTTCGTCTCGCCGACCCATGGCGTAGCCACGGCGTGCAGATCGAGCCCGCGTTCGCCGAAATCCACGGTGCCGCCAAAACCAAGTCTGAGGCTCGGGTTTTCGAGCTTGCCTTCCTCGATGCTGGCTACTCCCTTAACGAACTGCAAACCGAAACCGGCACGCTCGAAAGCGGTCCGGCCGCGATGAATATCGGCGAGAAGCGCAAGCGGGCTTTTGTCGATCCGGTGCAGGACGGATTCAAGATCGATCCCTCCTAGTTGCCCTTGCGCGACGTCGATATGCGCCGTCCCGTCGAGGTTGCGCATAAGTTCGCTCATGCTGGCTCCAGCGCTTTCGAGATTGGCCACCCCGGTTACGACCCCGTAAAATTCCGGCCATCCGAAGGCACCGAACGACAAGGCGGCAAGGTCGGCGCCGGAGATGGCGCCGGTGGCCTGCATGCCGACGCCATTGTCGTCCACATCGAATGTTGCGCGGCCCTTGATCGTGCCTTGATACGCCTTGGCCCCGGCAAGGGCCAATTCCACACGGCTGCTGTTGCGCATCAGCGAAAAGGCGGCATCCTCGATCTCAAAGGCCGAAAAAAGCATCTGCGACACCGATACGCGGAAATCGAGATCGGCCGAGCCATATTGCTTTAAATCGAATGGATCACGGTTCCATTGGCCATCGCGCCCAGTGGCGGGCGAAAGATTTGAAAGGAATGGCCGGAGCGACAGCCGCTTTGTTACCAGTGTACCGGAAAGGACCGGAGCCGCGTCGCCCGCCTGAAATGCCAAGGTTCCTTCGAAATCATTCCCATCGGCCTGCAAATGCAGGCCTGAAAGAACCGCGCTCGCCGACGCGATCGTGGCCTCGCAATTTGCGTCAAAATCGTTGAACGGTCCGGGCAACGGGACAAAATATCCAGCTTGTTCCATCAGTGCTCGCACCGACGGCGCGGCGGCGTGCACGTGGCCGTTGAATTGCCACTTCGGCATGCTTGCAAGACCGCCATCGGCCGACAACGAGAGCGAGGGTGCGTCGATCTTGAGGCTCAGGGCGGATTGCTGGCCTCGCAGCAACCCAGCCGGGCTTGCAATCCATGCGGCTATCGCGGCGTTCTCGCCACGGATGCGGGCTTGCCCCGTCACGATCGCAGCGGCGTCCGGTTTGCGCCAGTCCAGTGTCATGTTAATGGTGTCGATCGACAGATCTTGCGAGAGCTGCTTGCTTTTCAGGCGCGCGCGGCCATCGACAAGTGTAACGGTGCCAAGTCTCGCCGCGTCCGCTAATGCGGCCTCGGCGGTTGCCGGCGAGGCGTCCACGGCATGGCCGATCACGCTGTTCGGGCGCATCGGCCGGCCATCGAGATCGATATTCATGTCCGGCTGACCGAGGATCGCCGACGCGATCTCGATCTGGCCGGCGAATAGCGGCGCGAGCCGAAGGTAACCTTTAAAATAACGCGCGTCGATACGAAGCGCGCCGGAGAGATCGGCGAAGCTGACGCCTTCAATGCTGATATGGGGTTGTGGCAGGACAACAAAGACCGCACGGCCCCGGGAAATGGCGGCAAGTCCCGTCATGCGGCGAATTTGTACCGCGATCTCGCTGCGCAATGCCGCGTTCGAAAAGGCCCAAGGCGCCGCGGCCGCCGCGATCGCGACAAGAATGGCGAGGCCGGCAAAAATCTGGACTATTAGCGACCGAAGTTTGCGGGACGGCGGGGAGGAACTAGAAACGACCTTTGTCGATTCGACCATGGCTCTCAGGCTGCCCCTGATGAGATTGCGCAAGGCTTTTCACGCGAAGGCGACGCCGGGTCTGCTCAGAAAACGCGGCATGTTTCCCTGTGATTTGGTCTTCGACTATGTCGCGATCAAGGCGGAAAGGAGCGATCTTACGCGAACGGTTCGCCTCGCCGATTTCAACGACGGCAGACCATTCGTCCTATCGAGCGCGGGTATCGCTGCGCGGCAAGAGCTAACCCAATCGTGGCCGCCAAGCGCCCCGGCTTTCACGGGCCCGGTGTTGGAATACCCGTAGCGTGGCACGCCGGCGGCGGACGATCGCCGCGGGAAATTCTGCCATCCGTTTCGAAACCGCATCGGTCATCAATCGGGGAACCGAACTCCGCGCGCAAGACCGCAAAAAGTTGCTCCAAACCGAACGGCTTTTGCAGCACGGCGCGTCCCGCGTGCCGGGCGGGGAGGCCCGAAATGCCGTACCCCGTCGTGAAAAAGAAGGGACAAGCACGCGCGGCGAGAATGTCGGCGACCGGATCAATCCTTTGTGAGCCAAGATTCACGTCGAGGATTGCGCCGTCGATCTGTTCGCGGCCGATCAACTCAAGGGCGGCGGAAACTTGCGCGGCGGAACCGGCGACATCGAAGCCGAGTTCCAACAGCATCGCTTCTAAGGCGAGCGCGATGAACGGCTCGTCCTCGACGATCAAGATCCGCTGTCTCTTAGGTGCGGCCTGTGAGTCGGCAACCATCGTATTTGCTGCTTGATCACTTGGAAACGCAATTATTTTGCCCCGCCCGGCCATCAAAGTCCAGAAAATTAATCATTCATCAATATCTTGATCCAGCTTGCCTTCAGAAGATTGACACATGACGACCAGGGCCGCCAGCGTCACCAAAGCCCAGCCAAAAATAAGTAGCGTTCCGCCGAGCGGGGCCGCCATGGGAAACAGTCTTGTGCCGGCGAGAGCGCGCGCCGAGAGATCGCCGCCAAACAACAGGCTGCCGGACAGGAACAGCCCCGCCGCGCCGAGAAACCAGTTCCCGCGCTGCGGCACGGCCAAGGCAAGCCCGCAAACGGCGAGCGTGGCGGCCGCGTGGATCATCAAGAAACTAGCGGCCGTTTGAAGCCTGGGATCGGATTCGCCATGCGCGGCGGCAGCTGCCAAAATTATTCCGCCCGCGCCTGTCAGTCCGGCCGCCGCGGCCGCCGCGCACGCCCATTTGCGCATCGTGCAAGACCTTCCACTGGTCGAAGCCTAAACCTTAGTGCTTTGCGGCGGACTGCGATATCGCCTTCGCGCCCGCCCCGGTCCGGCGCGCGTTAGGCCGCACCGCGAATGCGGCTTGCAAATCTCGAAAAGCGCGTTACCCATTTCTAACTTTTTGGAGCTTAATCTTTAGGTCTCACCGGCAGGGGGAGAAGTGCGGATGCATCCACGGCTTGTTTGTTTGGCCGTCCTGTTGGCCTCGGCCGGCATCGGCGGGGAAGCTTTTGCACAAGAAAAGGGCACGCTCGAACCGGTGCGGCTGCCGCCGCTCGCTCACCCGGAGGATCCCTCCACTCCAGCGAAACAATTGTTCGGACGTCAAGTCGTGCCCTCGGCTTTGGCCGCGCGCACCATCGGATTTTATTCGCGTGGCTGCCTCGCGGGTGGGCAGGCTCTGCCAGTCAACGGTCCGGCTTGGGAGGTGATGCGGCTCTCGCGCAACCGCAATTGGGGGCATCCGGCGCTGCTTGCATTTCTCGAACGTTTTGCACAAAAAGTGCCGACCGTCAGCCATTGGCCTGGAATTCTCGTCGGTGACATGTCGCAGCCACGCGGCGGGCCGATGCTCACCGGGCATGCCTCGCACCAGATCGGTCTCGATGCTGATATTTGGCTGACGCCTATGCCAAATCGTAATCTGTCGCGCTTGGAGCGCGAGGAAATGTCGGCGGTCAACATGGTGCGCCCAGACCGGCTTGATGTCGATCCGGCGAAATGGACGCCGGATCATCTCGCGATCATCAGGGCGGCGGCGCAAGACCCTGAGGTGCAGCGTATTTTCGTCAACGCGGCGATCAAGAAAGCGCTGTGCCGCGAGGCCACGGGCAATCGTTCATGGCTCGGAAAGGTCCGCCCGTTCTTTGGCCATGATTACCATTTTCATGTCCGTCTCGCTTGTCCAGCAGGGGAAGAGGCCTGCAGGGATCAAGATCCCGTCCCGCCGGGAGATGGCTGCGACGCTTCGCTCGCCTGGTGGTTTTCGGATGCGATCCTACATCCGCAACCCCATCCCGAAAAGCCGAAGCCGTCCCTGACGATGGCGCAATTGCCGCGCGAATGCGAAAGCGTCCTCACCGCGCGCTGAC
>DATARJ010000047.1:0-6342 GCA_036264205.1 Methylocella sp. | reverse complement strand
GCAAAAGCATCGGGATCTATGTTTCGATGGTCGCGGTGCTCCTCGCCGCGGTTTTCATGCTTTGGCACTTGGGCCGGAAGCAGAAACCCGCCCTACCGAACAAGCCGGCATGACGGTTCCAGGGATGTAGTGCGCTTTGCTGTAAGGCATTGAGACCAAAACTCGAATCCGCTCCGGCGTCGGCCAGTGGGAAGCGCCGAGCCCAAATCGAAAGCACCCCTTCCTCCGCTGGTCCCCGGCGGGGGAAATATTTTGGAATGAGCGAGGCCAAACTCCAATCGACTTCGCCGAGGCCGGTTTTGCTAACCTTGGCAAGATACCGTCGTGTTGCCTTCCTTTAGAGCAAAAATCCGTTAGCGGTCGCCGAGGCTGCCGCCCGCATCGGCGAGCGCGGCGCCGACTTCGAGACCGAGATCGTCCATGGTCGCCTCCTCGACGGCATTGATTGCTTCCCCTATGGCCTGCCGTTCGGCTTCCGCGGCGGAGCGGGCGACATTGATGGTAATCGGGGCTTCGATTTCCGGATGCAAATGCACTGGGACGGAGTGCAATCCAAGCGATTTGATCGGTGCTTGCAGGACGATCTGATTGCGGTTGGCATTGAAGCCGCCAGCGGTGACCGCGGCGGCGATGTCGCGCGGCGAAACCGAGCCGTAGAGATGGCCAGTCTCGCCTGCCTGGCGGATGATGACGAAGATTTGCCCGGTGAGTTTTTCGGCGACGCCAGCCGCTTCGTTACGCGACTCGAGATTGCGCGTTTCGAGCTGAACGCGCTGGCTTTCGAAACGGCTCTTATTGGCTTCGGTCGCGCGCATGGCCTTGCCGCCGGGCAGCAGGAAATTGCGGGCGTAGCCATCCTTCACGCGAACGGTTTCTCCCATTTGGCCGAGTTTGGCGATGCGTTCGAGCAAAATAACTTCCATAATGCGGTCCTTCGAGTTGCTTAGCGTTTGGGCGAGGCGGTCTTGTCCTTGCGATCCCGGAGAGAAAACGCGGTTTCGATTACACCGGTTAAGACCAAGGGTAGAACGAAGACGAGCCACATCGGGGGGACGAAAAGGGAAACGGCAAGGCCGAAATAAATCAAAGTGAGCAGGGGAATGCGGAAACTCATTCCGCGCAACAGATAATGCGTCGTGGCAAGACCGTCGAGAGCGAAGGCAACGCCAAGTGTTGTGGCGATTATGATGATAATGAGGCCTGGCAGGCCACCGAGATAGGGCCCTATCACGGAAGCCGTGCCGAAAACCAAGAGATAGATCTGCGGCAGCCGCAATTCGCCGGCTATGTCCGGCCACGGGCGGGGGAGTTGTGCCGAAAGCTGCACCACCCGCCCCGCGAGCCAAAGATTGATCATTATCATAACAAGGCTGAAACCGGCTGCCACCGGCGTTACCGACAAGATCCCGATTTTGGCCAAATACCGCGCGTCGACGCCATTTGGGAGTTGCATCTTGGGGCTCATCGTCCTCATCATTTGCTCAATAGATGGGACAACTTCCGCGATCAACTTCTCGAGCGCCACGTCGAAACCGCCATAGAGGGAGCTGACATAAATCGCGATCGCTACGCCGATGGTCGCGCAGATGGAGGCGGCATAGGAAAGAATGCGCTCAAGCGAAACATATTCGCGGGCAAAAAAGCTGCCTACCCGGCTGGTCACGACCCAATTCGGACTTCCCTTTGGCCGGCTTAACACCGAGAGGAGGCTCAGCCAAAAAGCCGGCAAGCCAAGGGAGAAAGCGAAAACCAGACCGCCGAGCGCGGCGGTGTCGAGACTCCCGAATTTCTGCTGCGCATTGAAGAGTCCGGCAATGGTGAGCGTGGCCGAGGCAACCGCGGCGGCGCCGGCGAAAGCGCCGTATCCAAGCGTCGCGATCATGATTGGCAGCGGAGACACACTGGCGAGAACGGCGGCACCAAAGGTCCCGCGGACTACGAGGCTACACAAGACGGCGGCGGCGATTCCCGCCCCGATCCCAAGGGCGACGGCCGGACCATGTCTTAAGAGGCGCTTTTTCATCATGACCTGCTGTCCCGCTCGAAAGGCGGTTCGGGGCCAAAGGAGTGAAAATCTCCCTATGTCCCAAAGAAACCGCGCGGCCTCACCCTGCGGCCAGCGATCGCCCGCGTTGGCGGCTCCTGGAGATTAGAACAGTTCCATCCCGGTGGAAATATCCCGCGCGTGGATGGCCGTCCCGCACGAGCGCGAAATTAGCGGATTACATAGGGCAAAAGCCCGAGAAAGCGGGCGCGTTTGACGGCCTTGGCAAGCTCGCGCTGCATCTTGGCCGAAACGGCGGTGATTCGCGACGGGACGACCTTGCCGCGCTCGGAAATGTAGCGCGAGAGAAGACGGGTGTCCTTGTAGTCGATTTTGGGCGCGTTCGGGCCGGAAAACGGGCAGGTTTTGCGGCGGCGAAAGAACGGCCGGCGCGGCGCGGCGGAGGTTGTCATCAGGAGCTCGCCTCCTCGCTTATCACAGTCTCGTCGCGCGGACGCCTAGGGGCTCTCTCGCCACGCTCGGGGCGTGGGCCCCGGCCGCGGTCGCCGCGATCATGGCGGTCGCCGCGGTCGTCGTCGTCGCGCTTGCGCATCATCGCCGATGGGGCCTGTTCCAGCGCTTCGACCCGAACCGTCATGAAACGGATCACGTCCTCGTTGATGCCCATCTGCCGCTCCATTTCGGCGAGCGCGGCCGGCGGCGCATCGATGTTCAAGAGGGAGAAATGCGCCTTGCGGTTCTTCTTGATCCGATAGGCAAGGGACTTCACGCCCCAATATTCCACCTTTTCGACGTTGCCGCCGAAGGATTCGATGACTGCCTTGAAACGCGCCGTCAGCGCGTCCACCTGTTGGGCGGAAATATCTTGACGCGCCAAATAGATATGCTCGTAAAGAGCCATTCTGCTGCCTTTCCTCCAACTCCGCGCTGCGCCACCGGTGCCGAGCCCCTCGAGCCAGGAAAGGCGCGAGCGGCACCGAAAAGCCGACCCTTGGATCCTGCCCGCGAAGCGAACTCCCGTTCAGCCCCCGGCCAGAGCCGCGAAGCGGGCTTTATACTGGATTTATACAAGGTTTTGCGCATAAACAAGGCGCGGTTGGCGGTCTCTCCCGCGGCATTCATGCGTGACTTATAGTCCGGCGATATCTAAACGCAAGGACCCCACTGTCCGTTGGCGCGAATGCGCCAGGATTTCAACCCCGCCTTGGCGACGACGATCCGCCCGTTTTTCGCCATCGCAACAAGGTGCCTGAAGACAATCGGCGTTAGCCATGCAAACGGTCTTTCCGGATCGCAGACGGCGCGGTATTCGTCGGAATCGGGATCTTCCATCAAGATCGCGCCGGTGCGATCCGGACGCAGCCGCGGGCTCATGTCCCGGTCGCCCTTCCACAAGCATTCGTAATCGCGGCACACTTGCGGCCGGGCCGCATAGATGCCGCAGCCGCCGGAACCGGCGTTAAGACAGTGTTCGCACAATTTGCCCGCCGGTTTCGCCAATTCCGTGATCTCGAGAACCTTGCAACAAAAGCTGCATTCGCCGCAGGCCTTTCCTGGAATTGCAAGCATGAACTATAGCCTCGCGATGGATTCCGATTCGATAGTAAATGCTTTTATCGCGGAAGGCGCTGGCGCAAGAGAAATCGAACCGCCCCTTAAGAATTTGTGCTCCGGTGCCGCCGTTGGCAGCACTTTTCGTCATGTCTCGCCGAGCAGCCTTTCGACGAACGCGGCGATCCCCTCCCTTGCCCGCGCGGTGCGCCGATGTTCGGCCGCGAGGATCGCGCGGAGGCCGGCGAGCGTGCTTTGAAGATCGTCGTTGACAAGCACGTAATCATAGTCCGTCCAGCGGCGGATTTCGTTGCGCGCCTCTCTCAGACGCTTGTCGATGACATCCGGCCGGTCCTCGGCGCGGCGTTCGAGACGTGAACGCAATTCCTGCATCGATGGTGGCAAGATAAAAATCGCGACGGCATCTCCGCCGCACTTTTCCTTGACCTGGCGCGCGCCTTGATAGTCGATATCGAAAAGAACGTCGCGCCCTTGCCGCAGAACCTGTTCGGCCGGCTCGCGCAGAGTGCCGTAAAAATTGCCGTGCACCTCCGCCCATTCGAGCAAATCGCCGCCCTGTCGCAGGGATTCGAACTCCTTCTTAGTGATAAACCTGTAATGGATGCCGTCGACTTCGCTCGAGCGCCGCGCCCGCGTGGTCACCGAGATCGACAGCGTCAGATCGAGTTCCCTGGTCTGGAGCAGCATCCGGGTCAAGGTCGTCTTGCCGGCGCCCGATGGGGACGAGAGGATCAGCATCAAGCCGCGCCCACGGGCCCTAGCCGTCTGCTCTTTTGCGGAACGATCTTCGCGCTGCAAATTCCTACTCGATATTCTGGATCTGTTCGCGGAATTGTTCGATCTCGCCGCGCAATTCGAGGCCGAGCCCCGTCAGGCTTGCGTCGTTCGACTTGGCGCAAAGCGTATTGGCCTCGCGCGAAAGTTCCTGGGCAAGGAAGTCGAGCCTGCGGCCGGCCGCGCCGCCCGTCGTCAAAAGTTCGCGGGCCGCGGCGGTGTGCGCGGCAAGACGGTCCAATTCTTCCCGGATATCGGCCTTGGCTGCCAGCATGAGCGCCTCCTGGTACAAACGATTCTGGTCGAAGTTCATGTTTCCGGCAAGAAAAGCAAGCGATTGCGCGAGGCGCGCCTGGATCGCCTCGGGCTTGCGGGCCGGACAGGCATCGGCCGCTTGCGTCAGCGCGGCGATCTTTTCGAGCCGCGCCGAGAGCACCAGGGCGAGCGCGCCGCCCTCGCTTTGCCGCATGGCTACGAGGGAATCGAGCGCTGTGTCGAGAAGGTCGAGGGCGGCGGCACGCGCGCGTAAAATCGCGGCGTCGTCCTCGGGCGCGTCGAGGATTTCAACGACGCCGCGCAAGGCAAGCAGCCCGTCGAGAGTTGCCGGTGCGATCCTCTCCGGCAAAGGAATACCGGCGCAGGCGGCAATGAGCTTTTGCAACAATTCCTCATTGATGCGAACCTCGGGCATTGCCGCGTCGCGCTGCGCGGCAAGCGCCGCATGGATCGTTCCCCGGTTGAGTTTTCGCGAAAGTCTCGCGCGCGCGTCCGGCTCGATCGCGTCGAACGGAGGCGGCAGGCGCAGCCTCGCGTCGAGGCCCTTGGCGTTGACGGATCTGAGCTCCCAGGCAAGGCGCCACGGCCCGGCGCTTCCGGCAGCCCGGGCGAAGCCGGTCATGCTGGCGATGGTCATCGAAGTCTTGTGATCTGAAGGAGCACGCCGACACCACCATAGAACCGCCGGCGATCGTGCTCAAGCTGAGTTCGTCCGACTTTAATCCTTGGGGAAATCCAGACCCATTTCCCGGTAACGTTCCGGGTCGTCGGCCCAGTGCTCGCGCACTTTGACGAACAGAAAAAGATGAACCCGTTGTCCGGCCGCCTCGATGATCTCCTTGCGCGCCGCGGTCCCGATCGCCTTGATCGTGCGGCCGCCTTCGCCGATCACGATTTTTTTGTGGGCTTCACGCAGCACATAGATCGTCTGTTCGATTCGCGCCGAGCCGTCGGGCATGTCTTGCCAAAGCTCGGTTTCGACCGTCGATGAATAGGGGAGCTCATCGTGCAGGCGGTCAAAAATTTTTTCGCGTGTGATCTCGGCGGCGAGCAGGCGCAAGGGCATATCCGCGATCTGATCTTCCGGGTAAAGCCACGGGCCAGGCGGCATTAGCGCGGCGAGGTCTTGCTTGAATTTGGCCACCCCGTGGCCGCGCAACGCCGAGATCATAAAAGTTTGCGCGAAGGGGAGCACGCCATTGAGCTTGGCGGCGAGTTCGAGAAGCCTTGGCGGTTCAATCGTATCGATCTTGTTGAGGACAAGAATCTTCTGGGCGGCAATCTGCGGTAGTCGGCCGAGAATGGCCTCCACCTCGGCATCGATGCCTCTATGGACATCGATAAGTAGGGCGGCGGCATCGGCATCGCCGGTACTGCCCCACGCGGCCGCCACCATGGCCCGGTCGAGCCGGCGTTTCGGCGCGAATATGCCCGGCGTATCGACGAAGATGATTTGGGCCGCGCCTTCCAGCGCAATCCCGCGGATAATGCTCCGCGTCGTCTGAACCTTTCGCGAAACGATCGAGACCTTCGACCCCACGAGCCGATTGATCAGCGTCGATTTGCCTGCATTCGGCGCGCCGATAAGGGCGACAAAACCGCAGCTTGGTTCGCCGCCGCGCCCGCTGTTCACGAGGCGCCCTTGTCTTGGCCGATGCTCTCGCGCGCGATGAAAGCCGCCGCCGCGGCTTGCTCGGCGAGGCGCTTCGCAAGGC
>DATARJ010000033.1:0-1840 GCA_036264205.1 Methylocella sp. | reverse complement strand
GCGTCCTGAAGTTCATGATTCCGACGGCCTTGCGATATGGACGGGGACGGGGGAAAGAGTGTGGCGGCCGCTCAACAATCCGCCGCGTGTCATCACTTCGTCCTTCGCGGACGAAAATCCGCGCGGTTTTGGGCTGTTGCAGCGCGACCGCTGCTTTGATCATTATCAGGATGGCGTCTATTACGACCGGCGCCCGAGTCTCTGGGTCGAGCCCAAAGGCTCTTGGGGCAAGGGCGCGGTGCAGCTCGTCGAAATCCCGACCGACGATGAAATCCACGACAATATTGTTGCGATGTGGACACCCGAGAAAGCCGCGGCGGCAGGGTCCGAGGTCAAGCTCTCCTATCGCCTCTATTGGGCCGCCGACGAACCGTTTCCAACGGACCTTGCGCGCTGCGTCGCGACACGCTTGGGCAATGGCGGCCAGCCGGGCCAGCCGCGACCAAAGGGAGTGCGGAAATTCATGGTCGAATTCAAGGGACCCGTGCTGGAGGCTCTGCCCTTCGGCGTGAAGCCGGAGCCGGTACTCTGGGCCTCGCGTGGAACCTTTTCCTATATCTTTACGGAAGCCGTGCCTGATGATGTGGCGGGCCATTGGCGCGCCCAATTCGATTTAACTGTGACCGGCGCCGATCCCGTCGAAATGCGCCTGTTTTTGCGCGCGGGCGAAAAAATCCTGAGCGAGACCTGGCTCTATCAATATCATCCCTTTTAAGCGCATCATGCGAGAGGGCCGCGACTTGCATTAGATCGTGCTCTAGGGTTTCGCCGCCGTCCCCAAGAAGAGGGGCACGGACGGTGCCTAGGATGCGCGTCCCCTTCTTGTCCTCCGGTTCCTAGTCGACGACGCCTAGGCGTAAAGAAGGATGGCCTTTTCGTTCGGCACATATTGGATTTTGCCGGCGGCGCAATGTAGTCCTGGCGAGTTGTGGATCGCGAGCCATCCTCATAGGCCTTGTCGAAGGTCGATTCCCAAAGTCTGGGCCAGGATTGCCTGCCAGGGGAAATCGATGATCGCGCCGCGATCGATGCGGGCGTAGCGTTCGAGCTTTCGCAGAGCGCCGAAGCTCATCGCCGGATCGGCTTCGGTGTCGGCCGCTTTGAAATGGCCGGGCGCCGGGCTACAACTCCCAGCAAGAGAGGATTAGACCCAATGTCGATGATCGGTTCGATCCGCAGGCAGCTCGCACCCATCCATCCGGAGGGCTATATTTTTATAGCGGGCTTTGCCCTCGCCACCCTTGTCGTCGGCTCGTTCTTTGCCTCCCTCTTCTGGATCGGCGCGATCGCGACCGCCTGGTGCGCCTATTTCTTCCGCGACCCGGTGCGCCTCACCCCGCTCGATAAAAATCTGGTGATCTCGCCCGCCGATGGCGTCGTTTCCTCGGTTGGATATTTCCCGCCGCCGCCGGAACTTGGCCTCGGCGCCGAACCGATGCAGCGGGTTTCGATTTTCATGTCGGTCTTCGATTGCCATGTGAATCGCGCACCGGTCGCCGGCCGGGTGACCAAGATCGCCTATAAGCCGGGCCTTTTTCTCAATGCCGATCTCGACAAGGCGAGCGAGAACAACGAGCGCAACGGCCTCGTCATCGAAGGCGGCGGCGGCCGTATCGGCGTTGTGCAGATCGCCGGATTTGTCGCGCGCCGCATCGTCTGTTTTGTGCGCCAGGGCGAGGTTATCGGCGCTGGCGACAGATTTGGCCTGATCCGCTTCGGTTCACGCGTCGATGTCTATATGCCCGGGGCGGCGAGACCCTTAGTGACGATGGGATCGAAGGCGGTCGCGGGTGAGACGGCGCTCGGCGAACTTCGCTCAAACACGCCGCGCCGGAATTTC
>DATARJ010000009.1:0-3184 GCA_036264205.1 Methylocella sp. | reverse complement strand
CCCGAGAATGCCTCCCACCGAATCAAGCGCGCCGTGCAGGCCGAAACCCCAGCCAAGCCCAGTTTGGCTGCCCGCGTGCGACAGCATCGCGTCGCGCGCCGGGACGCGGATCCCCCTGCCCGCCCGCTCGGCGACGATCAGGAGAGCCGCGAGCTCCCAGCGGCCGGTCAAAGCAAGGAGCGGCACGGCCAAGAGATTGATGCCATAACCGATGATGGTGATTAGCCAATAGCTGCCGGTGCGATCGCTGAGATAGCCCGAGACAAGCCGCAATGCGTAGCCCAAAAACTCGCCAAAGCCCGCGACAACGCCGACGATGGCGGCGCTTGCTCCGAGGACGCCAAGGTAAGGGCCTGTAACGCTGCGCGCGCCTTCATAGGTCATGTCGGCGAATAGGTCGGCGATGCCAAGCAGCACGATGAACCGGATGGCGCTGTGGCGGGGAAGGTCGATGGTGGCTCGCGGGGTCACACTCAATTGCAATTCTCCGTGCGTTTAGCGGGACGAAGAGGGCAGGGCGACAAGGCTACCTGATCGGCGGGTAATCGATTCAGAGGCGATTGGATTGTGTTTTAGGTATCGCCGTCACGCCTTGGCAAGGCGCGAAACGGTGTCCTCGATAGGCTGGGCGAGCGCGAGTATAAGGCTCGTGATGGCCGCGATATCGTCAAGATGGGCGTGCGGCAAATTCAACGGCAGACCGTCCGCCGCGTCGGTCGCGAGCGCGGCGATCGTTGGGTCTTCTGGGTAGAGGTACGGTTTCCCGTTCGCGGTGCGGAAAACCTCGATTTTTGCGTGCACATCACGCTTGTAGCCCTCGACGAGAATGAGATCGGCCGGGCTCATGCGCCGCAGAAGTTCGGCAAGGCCGGGCTCTTCGGCCCCGCGCAATTCATGCATAAGCGCGAAGCGACGGGACGAAGCAACGAGGACCTCGCGCGCGCCGGCCTCGCGATGGAGATAGGAATCCTTGCCGGGTTGATCCACGTCGAAAGCATGATGCGCGTGCTTGAGCGTCGAGACAACGATGCCGCGTTCGCGCAAATAGGGGATCAGCTTGACGATCAAGGTCGTCTTGCCCGCGCCGCTCCACCCGGCAAGGCCGATTACCCGCATGGTTCGAAACTCCGCAAAGGTTTGCTGGAAACCGAGGCCCGCATCCCTACCTTCCTTTACGCCCAGTTTAAAGCGCCACCGAAGATGAGATTTGGCTTCGCTGCAGTAATCTCCGGTAATATTTACCGTGTCTCTGCTCTTCGGGTTTTCCAGCCTCATGCCCCGCCTCGCCATTTCCGTTGAACGCTTTCCCATCCTCGGCAATTTTGTGATCTCGCGCGGGGTGAAGACGGAGGCGGCCGTCGTCGTGGCGGCGATCGAGGATGGCGCGTGGTGCGGGCGCGGCGAAGGTGTTCCCTATGCGCGCTACGGCGAGACGGTCGATTCGGTCCTAGCGCAAATGAGTTTGATTCGTTCCGCGATCGAAGCGGGCGCGGATGGCGGCCTTTTGCAAACCCTTCTGCCCCCTGGCGCCGCCCGCAATGCCATCGACTGCGCGCTTTGGGATTTGGCGGCAAAGCGAAGCGGCGTTCCGGCCCATGTGCTCGCGGGCGTCGCGCCGCCGGTGCCGGTCACGACCGCCTTCACGATTTCGGTGGGCACTCCGGACGAAATGGCACGGGCGGCGGCCTTGGCACGCGAACGGCCGCTGTTGAAAATCAAACTCGCGGGCGAAGGCGATGCTGCGCGGCTTATCGCGGTGCGCGCGGCCGCGCCCGATGCAACTCTCATCGTTGACGCCAACGAGGCCTGGGCGGAAGCCGGTCTCGAACGCAACCTCGAAGCCTGCGCCAAGGCCGGCGTGGTTTTGGTCGAGCAGCCACTTCCGGCGGGCAAGGACTCGGCGCTTGCCAAAATCGAACATATCGTCCCCACTTGCGCCGACGAGAGCATTCACGATTGCAGCGGCCTCGAAGCCCTCCGCGAGCGCTACGATGCCATCAATATCAAGCTCGACAAGACCGGCGGGCTCACCGAGGCGCTGGCCCTGATGACGCAAGCCGAAGGCCTCGGCTTCGAGCTCATGATCGGCTGCATGGTTGCAAGCTCGCTCGCGATGGCGCCGGCGCTTCTGCTCACGGCCCACGCGCGTTTCGTCGATCTCGACGGCCCGCTTCTACTCGCGCGGGACCGCCCGGATGGACTTACCTATGAAGGCTCGATCGTTCATCCGCCCCCGCGCGAATTATGGGGTTGACGCACACGATAATTGCGCTGGCGTTGCGGTTCATGATCCTCCCTGCGCATCACTACCCGTGCCGATGATGCGATCGATCTCGGAGGTCAGCTCGCCACAGATTTTCTGGATACCGTGGTACAGCGTGCCCTGACGGTTCCATGTAGCGTCATGGGCCTTCTTCTCCTGCTCCTGCAGCCTACGGAGGCTTTCGGCGTGGCCGTCGATCCGCTCGAAAAGCTGGGCGCAGCGTTCCGAGCGGATGAACTCATAAAGCTCGGCGGTCTTCTTGGCGCGCTCGGTGTTGCTCAGGCGGAGCGTGTGCACCTGCACCACGTGACGGCGGATCATTTGCACCAGGGCCACGACGCGGGCAGGATTGGCGATGATAACGCCATCCTGAATGCAAAGTTGACGTTGGTCCGACGGGAACTTGAGAGCGGCAAGAATGGCATGTTCGGCCTTCTCGGCAACCTGATCGTCGCGCAGCTTGGTCACATGCTCATTGCGCCACGCATTCCGATTCTTCGAGTCATAGACAATTTTGCCGCAGACTTTGTCATTGTGAATGATCATGTGGATGATGTCGGCACCCGCCGCGCCCTTACCGACGCGCTTGATGCGGTCGCCCTCAAACTCGTCCTTCAGAGCTTCGAACAAATCGATCTCCGCACCCTCGCCAAGTTCATTGGCGGTCTTCTTTTCAAGCTGGCGCGCGAGGTCTTCGAGCTTTGCACTGAGCTTCTGCGTATCCTCGAAGTGCTTTGCGTTGGCAGCATTGAGCGAGTTAGTCTTGTCGACCTCCAGAGCTTCGCGGGCCTGTTGAATGCGCTCATCCAGCTCGGTGGCGTGGCTCGCCTTGAGCGCCTCGACCTGGCCAGCCGCTTCCCTTTTGATCTTCTCCGCCTCCACGAGCTTTTCCTGCAGGGTCGCGATCAGCGCCAGGCTCGT
>DATARJ010000396.1:0-11753 GCA_036264205.1 Methylocella sp. | reverse complement strand
GCGTCCTGGACCGACCGGCTAAAGGCATCGACTTGGTCGCCATATTGCTCGCGCGTGTCCTGATCGACGATGGCGACGGGCGCCGCAACGACGAGGCCCGCCGCGTGACCGACTGCCGCAGTCGCGCCAGCCGTTGTCTCGAGGACTTTTTCGCCGAGGCTAACCCTTGAACCGGTCAGGGTCTGGCCGGGCGTAAAGATTTGGCCAATGACGCTTGCGAGCTGCGGATTTTCGGCGAACTTGCCGTGATGGAATGGGTCGGACGAGCGGAACCTGGTCGCGTCGATAACCTCTATCCCTTCGCGCTTGAGTTTGCTTTCGTCTGGTTCTTGGTACGGATCGATGGAGCCTAGTCTTGGCTCGCCCCACACCCGACGCGAAATCGCAAGTGCCTTGTCGTCCTCGGATGTAACCAAAAAGAACTTCGGCCGCCGAGCGCCCAATGCGTAGATTTGGTCGATTTGCTTGTAAGCGACATCGACACCAACATCCGGCGCCGCGAGAATGACGTTGTGAATTTTTTGCGCCACCTTGCCGTCGCGGATGGCCATCTGGCGCAGCGCTTCGAGCGTCACCCAGTTTCCCATCGAATGGGCGAGCACGGTGATCTCGCCGACTTCGGGATCTTTGGCGAGGAAGCGCAAACCGCTTTCGAGCTCATCGCGTGAGTACTCAGCGCTCTCGCGGTCGTAACCGTAGGCCAGAACTCTCGCCTTCGACGGCCACGTGAAAAGTACGGGCACGACTTGCGCTTCCACCCCGGAATCGTGGACAAATTGGGCAAAGCGGAAAACCGCGTCTTCAAAGCGGTTGTTGAAACCGTGGACAAACACCAGCACGTGCTTTTTGGGCGTTGTCCGCACCAGCCGGCGGAACGTGGCGAGCGCTTGCGCACGGTCGTTGTAGCCGGTGGGACTAAGTGTCACGAAATCCGTCGCCGGATCGCCGGGAATTTGGTGGGGATATTCAACATTGCCTGGTTGGTGTACCGGGGGAATCGAAACTACGATATCGGCAAAGGCCAGCCCGGACCCCCGGTCGCCGGAAAACATCTCGGCCGGCGTGGCCCGCATCCGTGTCGTCGCGACCAGCATTTCGACCTGGCTGGCACCCGGCAGCGCCCTCGCGGCCACGGGCTCGAGAAAACCTTTTGGGGAAGCACACCCGGCGAGGCCGCAAGCTGTTATGGCAATGACTAGAAAGTGGTGCGGAGGAAGGCGCGAACCCCGAATGCGGCCCGCCAGGCGACCCCCAAAGCCTATTCGCCACGGCCAAAAGGTGAAACGACGCATCAGCCCACTTTTCCAAAAACCGCCGCGATCAGGCAACGGTACCGGGCTAGCAACGTCAAGATAAAGTGAAACCGCGCGACTCTGGCGGCGCTCGCCCAGCGAGGCCGAAGATCTCTAAAACGCAAATAATATCAGAATGTTATAGAACGTGGCCCAATTTTTTTAGAAACCCTCCACCGAATTTTTTCGCGGCGGGTTGCTTATTCGCCACAGATAGCATCGTCTTTCCGCGTGCATCGGCCCGCATCTGGAGTGCTTCCCGATCACTTGAAATCAAATCACCAATAGGTTGGAGCGCGCTATTGCCAAAAGGGGGACTTTGCGCAAATCTCGCAATCAAATCCTCTGTCATCTGGGGAATGTCGGATGGGAACGTTCATCGAGTTGCGCGGCGAGGATGGTTTCCTGTCGCGGGGCTATCTCGCTCTTCCACCGGCTGGCAGCGGCCCCGGCATCATTGTGCAGCAGGAGATTTTCGGCCTGAACCGGCAGATTCGCGGCATCTGCGATCTGCTCGCCGAAGAAGGTTATGTCGTGCTAGCTCCCGATCTCTTCGCGCGGCTCGAACGCGGTGTCGACCTGGGCTACACACCGCCCGAATTCGAGAAGGCGCTGTCCCTGTACTCCCGCTTCGACGACGAGCACGGGCTAGCGGACGTCGGCGCCGCGATCGCCGCGCTGCGCGCGATGCCCGAAGTCGCAGGCGGCATCGGCACTATCGGGTTCTTCCTGGGCGGGCGCATGGTCGTGAAGACCGCCGCGCGCCACGAGGTCGACTGCGCGGTGAGCTACTACGGGGTGGGTATAGAAGACTGCCTGGACCTGGGCGACGACATCCATTGCCCGATGGTGCTGCATTTCGCCGAGCTGGATAGCTTCAATCCGCCGGCGACCGTCGAACGAATCCGCCGGGGTTTTGCAGGCAGCAAGAACGTGAAGATCAACGTGTATGCAAGCGTCGACCATGCGTTCGCATCCGCGGAACGCCCGTCTTACGACAAGCCCGCAGCGATGATGGCGTATTCACGATCGCTGGCGCTTTTCCGCAAGGTCCTGGGGCCCGAATACGACCTGTCGGCGCTATGGGACAAGCATCTCGAATGCGAGTTCGTGTCGCGCGACCTTGAAGCAAATATGAAGACGATGGTCGCCCAGCCCTATGTCAACGACATACCGACGCTGACCGGCGGGGTCGACTACGACGAGCTGTACAATTTCTACAAGCATCACTTCCTGTTTGTGAATCCGGTCGATACCAAGATAATCCCGATCTCCCGCACAATCGGTTCGGACCGCATCGTCGACGAAATGCTCTTCTGCTTCACGCACGACCGGGAGATCGACTGGATGCTGCCGGGCGTGGGGCCAACCGGAAAATATGTGGAAGTGCCCGTCGTCGCCATCGTCAATTTCCGCGGCGACAAGCTCTATCACGAGCACATCTACTGGGATCAGGCTTCCGTGCTGGTGCAGCTTGGACTGATCGATCGTGCGGAGCTGCCGGTCGTGGGCATCGAGTCCGCGCAGAAGCTGCTGAACGAGCATCTGCCGTCGAACCATCTGATGAGCAATTGCACATTCCGGCGCGTAGACGCGGAGCCGTTCCCGAGCCGGTAATCGACATCACGCCCGCCGGCGATCTGTTGGCCGTTGGCCGAGATCTTGTGAGGCCGTGAAGACCCGTTTTTCAGTCGCACAGCTGAGGGATCCGGGTACAAGGCTTGGCCAGGCTCAACCCCTATAAGCGATTTGGCCAGGCTCAACCCCAATAAGCAATGAAGAGCGCCCCGCAGCTGATCAAGACGATGCCAATCGCACGGGGCGCAGCGTCTTTCCGCTTGCATCGGCCGGCGTCTAGAGTGCTTCCAGATCACTTGAAATCAATCATCGCGAAGGAAACGCTCCAAATCAATTGGAGTGGGTCAACACGGACCGGCGTCTAGGCGATGCGGCGCGTGAGGCCGCCTAGGACAGCCGGCTCAGCCTCTTCCGTCCAGACCCGGAAGGTCTTCAAGGTGTGGGGCCCAAAGGATGTCGCAAGCGGGATATCGGTTGCGTCACGGCCGCGCGCAACGGTGATGCGCCCGATGCGCGGCATATTATGGCGCGCGTCGAAGATGAACCACCGTCCATCGAGAAAGACTTCGAACCAAGCGTTGTAATCCATTGGAGCAGGATCCGGCGGCACGCCTATGTCGCCCAAAAACCCATTGGCGTAACGCGCCGGAATGTTCATGCAGCGGCAGAAAGCGACGGCGAGATGGGCAAAGTCGCGGCAAACGCCCACCCGCTCCTGATAGGCTTCATAGGCGGTGCGGGTGGCGCGGGCATATTGATAGCCGAACGTCAGATGGTTGCACACGAAATCGCAGATCGCCTGAACCCGGCGCCAGCCGCGAAATGTCGATCCGAACAATTGCCAAGCAATGTCAGAAAGCTTGTCGGTTTCGCAGTAACGGCTGCCGAGCGTAAAAACCAACGTGTCGTTTGGCAATCGTTCGACGGCGATCTCTTCGGCATCGAGCTTGACCGGATCGGGCTGGCCGCTATTCTCGATGATGGCGTCGCGGCGAATGGTCAGATCGCCCGCGGGCGCGATGAACCGGCGAACATGATTGCCGAACGTGTCGACATAAGTCTCCGTTGAAATCGCGGGCATAGTCTCAAACGGCGTCTCGTAGCGGATATTTTGCGCCTGATCGCGATGCGCGTCGAGCAGACAAATCATCAATGCCGGCTCCGCGCAATTGAACGTCAATTCATAGCCATATCTTATGAGCATGATTCAGATTCCGGTTGCGTCGCGCGATGCACCCAGTCGTTGCGGAGGATGGCGGGCTCATTAGAACGTCTGAGTGGCAAGCGGCGGTTTCGCCGTTTCTTGCGACCGGCCCATGCGCAGTTCGCGAAAAGCTAAATCGCTGGAGCCTCCGTTGGTTCCAGGCAACTGGGCCAAGGCATGATTTCTCAGGGAATCATTCGGGGTGTCGCCGGAAGCGTCGCGCTCACGAGGGCGACCTTAGCGGTTCTTCGGAAAGCTCGAGCGCCTTGCCTTCCAGACCACGCCGGCAAAAAGCAGCGGCAGGCCAGATTGAGATACGTCTCTTCGCGACCTGGCGCTCCAAGCGGCTGCGCCGGCGCGGCGATTCACCGCAGGGCGCCGGTCTCCCTTCTTGGCAAACCTTCTCCCGAAGCGGGACCGAACATTCCGAGCTCTTGGAAGCGCCACAATACCTTGCGCTCAAATATCGACAACCAGAAATCCGTTCTTATATGTCGGGGGCGCCGCCCGATACCACTTTGCGCTTTGCTTAAGCGGTCAACATGAGCGGCGAGAGGAGCAATCAGATGTCCTTTCAATCGTGCGCGACACGACGGAATGACGGGTTACATAGGCGCGGATACGGGCACGGAGAACCTTGGAAACCAGTGGAAATCCTGGCGATGGTTTTGGGCTTCATCGTGTTTTGGCCGATTGGTCTTGCCGTCTTGGGGTGGAAATTTTGGCAGAAGAAAGCCGGGTACCCCGGCGACATTGTTTCCTTCGGGCGAGAAAAGTGGGAAAAATGGGCGAACCGGACACACGCCTCCGGCGGCTGGGGCTTTGCGGTAAATAAATGGACCGCCTCTGGCATGGGCTCGACCGGAAACCGCGCGTTCGACGAATGGCGCGCCGCCGAACTCGCGCGTTTGGAAGAAGAACGCCAGAAGCTCGTCGCCGCCGAGCGCGAATTCGCGGAATTCATGGAAAATCTCCGTCACGCCAGGGATCGCGAGGAGTTCGAGCGGTTCATGGATGCGCATAGGAATCAACGAGCCACGTCCGGGCAATAGACCAAGGCCTTGCAGTAAGCGCAGAGTACCGGGCCGGGCGAGTGGGGCTTATCGCGCGATCAGGTCCGGCCGCTAGGGCCAAAGGGAGATCGTCATGTACAACATTATCTGGATCATCGTGATCGGCTTCGTCGGCGGCATCATCGCGCGTTTCATCTCGCCCGGTCCGAATCGCCCGACCGGCTTCATATTGACGACCGGGCTCGGGATCGCCGGCGCGTTTGTCGCAACGTTCATCGGCCAAACCATCGGTTGGTACCGGCTCGATCAGGGCGCGGGTCTCATCGGCGCGATCGTTGGGGCGGTGCTAGTGCTGTTCATCTGGAACCGGCTGGTGGTCCGCCACGTTGTCTCCGATCCGGGCAACCCGCCCGGCCCCGGGGCGCCGCCACGCCGCCGACTCTAGTGATTTTCGTGTGAATTCCGGCCGAGGGAGTGCGAGGGTTTATAGCGACGGCGGGCATACAGGAGGCGGACATGGGACTACGTGATATCATCCAGGGCATGAAGAATGGCCCGCGCGGCCAACGTCGGCCCAGCAGCGGCGGCAGTGGCGGCGGAGTGCCGCGAATTATGATGGCGCTCCTGGCCTTCCTCGCTTACAAAGTTTTCAAAGGCAGCGGCGATCAGGCTACTCCAAACGACGATTCGGGCACCCCTGACCCCAACCCGCCGCGCCGCCGGTGGCTGTAGGGATCGTGATCGCCGGACCGGAATGGGCGAGGCGAGCTCATCCGTAAGCGTCGATCGGACTTTTCTTGCGGCGCGCAAGTGGCCCCGAGCACGCGAGATCGTCGTTGATGAGCCGATTCTCGCGGCAATTGTTGTCACGGCGGTAAAAATTGCCGACAGCAAAGTTCCCGAAAAGCTACCACGCGGAAAAAATCTTCAAGCTGCCCCGCTTTCGGGCGCCGCGAGCAAATTTGCCTGATGCTGGGTGACGAGGGCATCGATCACTTCATCCAGCGCTTCGCCGGTCATGACCTTGTCGAGCTTGTAGAGAGTCAAATGGATCCGGTGGTCGGTGAGCCGCCCTTGCGGGAAATTATAAGTGCGGATTCGTTCCGAGCGATCGCCGGAACCGACCTGGGCACGCCGGTCCGCGGCGCGCTCCGCCGCGCGTTTCTGCCGTTGCGTGTCATAGATCCGTGAACGCAAGAGTGTCATGGCGCGGGCGCGGTTCTTGTGCTGCGAACGCTCGTCCTGCACGAAGACGATGGTGCCCGTCGGCAAATGGGTGATGCGGACCGCGGATTCGGTCTTGTTGACATGCTGCCCGCCGGCGCCTTGGGCGCGCATCGTATCGATCTTCAGGTCCGCTTCGTTGATATCGACATCGACTTCCTCGGCTTCGGGCAACACCGCGACGGTTGCCGCCGAGGTATGAACGCGCCCCTGGGTCTCGGTTTCCGGCACGCGTTGGACCCGATGCACGCCGGACTCGAATTTCAAACGCGCGAAGACGCCGCGCCCCGCGATTTCGGCTACGATTTCCTTGTAGCCTCCCGACGCTCCTTCGCTCGCCGACAAAATCTCGACGTGCCAGCCTTTCAATTCGGCGTAGCGATGATACATGCGGAAAAGGCCGCCGGCGAAAAGTGCCGCCTCGTCGCCGCCAGTCCCGGCACGAATTTCGAGAATGGCGTTTTTTTCATCCGCCACGTCCTTTGGCAGAAGCGCGATCTTCAGATCCTGCTGGAGATCAACAAGCCTTGCGCGGACCGCCTTTACTTCTTCCTCGGCAAGGCCGCGCATCTCGGCGCCGGTCGCGGGATCGGCCAGCATGGCTTCGAGTTCCGCGGCCTCGCGGGCTTGACCGCGAAAATCCCGGATTGCCTTCGCGACAGTCTCGATGTCCGCGAGCTCGCGCGATAAGGCCACGAATGCCGCGGGCTCGAGCGCCCCGCCGAGCCGGGCCAGGATTTCCGCGTGACGGCGCAAGATGAGATCGAGCTGGTCTTGCGGCAAAATGTTCAACACCGGGATCTCTCGGGTTGGGCGCCAAAAATGCGGCGAAATGCATAGCGGGACGATGCCGGCCAGAGGCTCGTTTGCCATAAAGATCATCGAACACCAAGACGTAATGGTCCGGATCACGCTTCATGGTCCTTGTTTAGGCTGATCCCGTGACGCGGCGACGTGCCTGCAGGTTGCGAGCCGGCAGGACGCGAAGCGTGCCATTGGTAAATATTTGGTTAAGAATTTCGCGACGATTCTAACAATAAAGGTTATCCGCAAAGCATTGGTAAATAATCATTATCAACTGACTTTACCTCCCATTCGTCTCATCCTACTTGCTGGCGAATTAAGACAATTGCGACAGGAGACACAAATGGGGAAACTCACTTCGATCCGGACGGCGAGAAGAAAGACCCCCAACCGGACCGGAACCCAAATCGAAAAGCGGCTCGCCGCAGCACGGCTCAAGTTAATCGAAACCGGGACCCGGAACCGCCTCGTTCATACCCGGCGCGGAGCCAAACGGTCGCGCGCGCTTACCATCACCGGCAACGCATCGGCGGATGACGTCTTCGCGAATCTCGTGCGCGAGAAAAAGCCGCTGCGGGTTCTCGCGGCCACGGAAATCGCGAACATACAGCGCGGCGCGGCGACACCGGAAACGCCGCAGTTGGTCTTCCCGAGGACAAGCGAACGGAACGGTTTGCAGACGTCGCTGCCGCCCGGGCTTTTCCAAAAGTGGCTCCATGCCATGCAGCGTGACGCGAAGACGGCCGAGGAGGAGCACGGCGTCAACATCCTCTTTCTCGCCCTTGGATTCCTGCGCTGGTACGAGGACGAAGAATCGGACGTGCCGCGCGACGCGCCGTTGATCCTGCTTCCGGTTTACCTTGGTCGCGATGCCAAGCGGTCGACCTTCGATCTGAAGCTTCGGGAAGAGGAGGTCGCCACCAATCAGGCTTTGCAGGAACGGCTGCGCGGCGATTTCGGCCTCACCCTGCCCGATGTTGCGGAGACCGAAACTTGGCAGCCATCGAGCTACTTCAATGCGGTCGCCAAGGTGGTTGCCGCCAAGCGGCGATGGTCGATCGACGCCAAGGCAATCGAGCTTGGCTTTTATTCCTTCACGAAGCTGAGGATGATGCGCGATCTTGAACCCGGCAATTGGCCGGGCAATGCGCTGGTCTCGCATCCGCTCATGGACGAACTTCTAGGCGAAGGATTCGCGGCCGAGCCTCCGGTCCTGCCCGTGGCCTCTCGGCGCGACGAACTATTAAATTCAGCCGATCTCATTCATGTTGTCGATGCGGACTCCTCGCAGACGCGGGTCATCGAGACCGTTCGCGCCGGACACAATCTCGTCGTCCAAAGTCCGCCTGGAACCGGCAAATCGCAGACGATCACGAATATTATCGCGGCGGCCGTGCATGACGGTCAAACGGTTCTGTTCGTCGCCGAGAAAATGGCCACCCTCAACGTTGTTTACGACCGCCTGGATAAGGTGGGCCTCGACGACATCTGCCTCGAACTCCACAGCCGGGCCGCGAAAAAGCGGCTCGTTGCCGAAAGACTAGGTCGCACTTTGCAAGCGGCTGCCGTCTCGACGGACGAGACGGCAAGCCAATTGATCGCGGCGCGTGAGCGCCTGAACCATGCTGCAAAACGCCTGCACGTCCAGATCGGTGACACGACCATCACGCCGTATCGTGCGCTCTCGATCCAAATTGCGGCGGCGCGGCGTGGGTTTACGCCTGACCCGCGTCTTGTCGAGGAGGCGGCGCTTTGGACAGGCAAGGAATTCGCCGAAAAAGCGCGGCTGATCGAGCGGCTCGCCGGTCTCACGGAAAGCGTTGGCCCACTCCACAGCCACGCGTACGTCGGGGTGCGGCGGCGGTGCGCTTTGCAACCAGCGGACGTCCAGCGCCAAATTCCGAAGCTGCAAGCGCTCGCCGGCAAAGCGGCGGCGCTCGCCGCCTACGCAACCATGGCCACGAATTATTTCAGTCTCCCCTCTGATCCAACCTTGGCCGGCGTCAAGACCCTCATTGCGATCTTCCGTGCCATATCGCATTTGCCGCGGGGAGCCGAAAACATCGCCGCCAAGATCGCCACCTCCCGTTCGCTGCGCCGCATCGCCGGCGCCACCCATCTCGGCGCGAAATGGCTGGAAGCGCCCTATTTCCATACTATCCACCCGGCGGCCTGGGACGGTCTCATTGCCGAGCTTCGCGCGCCACTCGCCCAAGGCGCGCCGTTTTGGCTCGCCCGCGCCGGCAAAGCGTACCGGGAAGCGGCAGGTTCGCTCGGGAGCCTGTTGTCGGTGCCGTTACCGAAGCGGCCGGCCGACCGCCTCGCGCTCCTCGACGCAGTCCTCGCGAGCCAAGCGTCGCGCCGCAAATTTGCCGCCGAGGCCAGGGTTATGGCGAGGGTTCTGAGCGATGTCTGGCAAGAAAAAAGGACGGTCTTTCGCCTCATCCACGAGCTTACCAGGACAGCTGGGGAGCTGGCTGCCTTCGATCCGCATCTCAACGCCGAGCGCGTCATCGGCATGGCCCGCGACGTCACCGCCGAGGCCCATTGCGATCATCTCGAAACCGGCCTCGACGAGGTGATCAACGCCTTCGTCGATGCGATAAAATTTCTCGACCTCGACCTTGCAGCGATTTTTCAAACCGATTCCATCGCAACGATCGAACTCAATCGTCTGAGCGCGTGGGCAGCCGGTTGGGCCGCAAGCCACGTTCGTTGCGAGGAATGGGCAGGGCTCGTTAAAGCCGATCGAAAACTGCGCGCGGCGGGACCCGCCTGGATCGCCAGCGCTCTTGCGTCGGGCGAGCTCGATCCCGAGAATGCCCATGTGGCACTCGAAACCGCTTTTGCCGAAGCCTGCTGGAAAAAGGCGATTGCGGCCGACCCCGAGCTCGCCGCTTTCGACGGCGACCGGCATGGCGAGGTACTCGCGCAATTCGCCGAGATCGAGGAAAGGTCGCGCGCGGCCGCCGTGCGCAGCGTTCGCGCACGGCATCAGGCGGCGATCCCGCGCGGCGCCCTAGGCGAAATGTGTGTGATACGCCGCGAAATCGGCCGCAAAGGTGCTCACATGCCGCTGCGCAAGCTGATGCAGACGGCGGGCGGCACGATCCAGAAAATCAAGCCGGTTTTTCTCATGAGCCCAATCTCGGTCGCGCAATTCCTGCCGCCGGGGTCGGTCGATTTCGATCTCCTCGTCATCGACGAGGCAAGCCAGCTGCGCCCTGAGGACGGATTGGGTCTTGTCGCGCGCTGCCGCCGTATCGTCGTCGTGGGCGACAAGAAACAGCCGCCGCCGACGCGCTCTTTCGACCGAATGAGAGACGATGATGCCGGCTCTGGAGACGGCGAGGAGACCGCGATCCAGCATGCGGAGACTGCCGCCCCTCTCGAAAGCATTCTCTCCTTATGCGAGGCGCGCGGCTTCGAAAGCCAGATGCTGCGATGGCGCTACCCGGCCGCGGCATCCGCCCCCGATAGAAGTCTCCAACCCGCAATTCCAAAATAGCCGCCTGACAATGCAGCCCGCGACGTAAACGGGTCGCGCGGCAAAGGGATGTCGGCGGCTCGTCGCTGAGGATGGAACAAGCTTGGTATTGTCGAGTCGCATCGGAAGTGCCAGAGCTAGCGCATCCCCAAAGCTCGCGCATTGGCTGCGCCTTGCCCGTGCCTGAAGGGTGCTTTTTGAAGAAGATTCAAATCAAACGGATTTACCAGCCGCCCGCGGCTTCGATGGCACCCGGATTTTGGTGGATCGGCTCTGGCCGCGCGGGGTGGCGCGCAACGAAGCGCGCATCGATGCCTGGATCAAGGATGTCGCGCCAAGCGATGCGCTTCGCCGCCGGTATTCCCACGACGCCGAAAAATGGCCCGAGTTCCGGGCGCGCTACATTGCCGAGCTGAAGCATAATCCCGCGGTCGTCAAGGCCGCGAAAAGCAAAACGATCACGTTGTTATTCGCGGTCAAGGATAGTTTGCGCAGTAACGCAAAGGTTTTGCAGGAATTCTTGAGCGGCGGCGGCGCTTTGAAGTGAAAATTTATTTTCGTTCGCGCAGGGCCGCCCAAAACCGGCGCTGGTCCGAGCGGCGCAGAACATCAAATGGGACCGTGCGATCGATTTTCTCGGCGTCGAGCAGGCGCACGAGGTCATCGGCGCCGGTAATTGGGGCGCCGTCAACGGACAGCAGAATATCGCCGGTGAGGAGGCCGGCATGATCGGCCGGGCTTCCTGCTTCGACCGCGCTCACGACGGCGCCCGTCCTTTGCGAGAGGCCGAGGCGCAGCGCAACCCTGCGCGGCAGCGGAACGGTGCCCGCCCCGATGCCGAGAAAGGCGCGGCGAACCCTTCCATGCGCGACAAGTTCACCGAGCACGAAACTTGCCGTATTGGAGGCGACCGCGAAGCAAATCCCCTGCGCGCCGGCGATGATCGCAGTGTTGATGCCGATCACCTCTCCTGCCGACGAGACCAGCGGGCCACCCGAATTGCCGGGGTTGAGCGCCGCGTCGGTTTGAATCACATCGTCGATCAAATGGCCGCTTTTCGACCGCAACGAGCGCCCAAGCGCCGATATCACTCCCGCCGTGACGCTGGCGTCGAAGCCGAGGGGATTGCCGATCGCGATGGCGATCTCGCC
>DATARJ010000092.1:0-6716 GCA_036264205.1 Methylocella sp. | reverse complement strand
GCGCCGGGAGCCACGACCTTAAGAACCCGCACGTGCCGCTCCAGCGCGATCGTCAGGACATCGCCTGGTCCGACCGTTTTGGCTGGGATTTCAACGCGACGCGCATTGAGCCGCACGTGGCCCTCGGCGACAAGCCGCGCGGCGAGGCCACGCGTCCTCGCCACACGCGCGAACCACAGCCATTTGTCGAGCCGTTGCCGCAGCGCCACGCCGTCCCTTGCGTCATTCTCGTTTCTTCAATAAATATCCACTTGAAGCGCGATTTCAAGCGAAGAAACCGCCTTTGGGCGGAGCAAGGGGATTGACGGCGAGTACCGCGCCGCCGGATTCGACGAGCCCAGTCAGCGCCTGCCACGAGGTTTCGACGAAAGACGGTTCCAAGTCGCGCAGGATAAAAACGATGCGGGTGGTGTGTCTGCCATCAGGCCAGGCCGGAAGCCGCAGCGGCTGGTGAAACACATGCTGGACGCCTGGATGACGACCGGACGACTTGAGACGCCTTTCCAGACGTCTAAAGTTGCATGAAGCCGCCGCAGATTTTCTTGAGCTCACCTGCGCCGCCGTCTCAACCCCGTTCAGCGTTCGGAACAGGCAAAAGCAATCAAGCGGTCAGCCTGGTGCTGCTTCACTAAGGGCAGCGCGTCAATTTTGCCGTGGCGTTGTGCCGATCGAGATACTTGATCTGCATAGCGCTCCCGCTGACGCGGAATTCCACATGCTTCCGGCTTGTCATCCCTTCTCCCTGACAGGTCATCGCAATGTGCCACCGGCCTCCGCCGCCACGAATTCGATCAAATCGACAAGAGGTCTCAGGTGCTTCCATCCCTCGCGTCGATAACCTAGTCGTATCATCTGGACTTCCTGCTTGGTTGCGGCACAACTCAGGCTTTTATGCCCACCGTCCGACGTAGGACGCATCCCCCGCCTGCGCTTGCGCCGTCACTCTTCCCGCACAGCCCCAAGACACCACGACCGCGACAAGCGATGCGATTGTCCTGAAGCGTCTCATATCCGCTCCTTTCTAGGACGGCGATCAGTTCAAAGAGAATGTTATTGCCAAGAGTGCCATAATTAACATACGCATTTTTAGGCCCGCCGACAGGGGCGGCGGCGACAAGCCGGTCAATCGGCTGCTTACGACCCCGAAGGCCGCTCGCTGGGATGCTTTGATTGCGTGGAGGATGATCCAAATGCGAGGACGCCTGACGATTGGCGCAAACATTGATCTCCCGTCTGCGCCACAACTAGTCGGGTTGTGCCAGCTTGCACAGGGCTTTCTTGCCTCCGTGACTTACTAACGCCGCTGCGCTTGCTCTGGGGCGGCTTGCGTGAGGATCGAGGCCGATTTCGCCGAATTCGTTGATGATGACCAAAGTGCCGGCGAGCGCCGGTTCGCGCGGCAGGGCGTTCAAGATGCTCGTCTTGCCGGCCCAAGAGGTGACGACGGTCGGCGGGAAAGGCGCGGGCGATCGTTGTTGCGGCGGGGTCATCGGCGGTTCGGCGCGCAAGCCAGGATTAAATGTTCATCGCCTGGCATGCTTCTCCGGCGTCTTGCTCTTCGTCTTGCCGGCATGCGTCGTGGCTTTCGCCGGGAAATGCGCCGCGGGGTGCGCCTGCTTCGCGAATTTTGGCGCGAATTTCGCTTGTTTGTGGACGTTCGCTTTGGCGAAGCTGGCTTTCCTTCCGGGGGCTTTGCCTTGCGATTTTTTTGCTGTCCTATGGGATCCTTTTTTTGTCGTCTTTCGGGCAGTAGGAAGGTCTGTGTCGCTGGTTTCGGTTCGCGCCAGGCGATGCGGGGGGAGGACATCGGGCGTCGCGGCGACCTTGGCTTGCTTGGCCTCGCCCTTCATCGGGAGCGCTCCGGCATCCGGGCGGAGCGGCGTGTCTTCGAGCGTCGTCCCCGGCGTGGCGGGCGCATAGGCGCTGACGATGCTGGGCGGTTGCGGGGTGCCGACCGGCGAGTGGGCCGGCCGTGCTTGCGCGATAACTCCCGCATAGCCTTCGGGCGCACCGGCATAGACAGGGACCGGATCGAACGCCAGACGCGGCACCGTCGTAATGCGCGTCGCCATCGGCAGGGAACTGGCAAACGCCGATGTGGTCATTAGCGCCAGAGGCGCAGGCACCGGGGCTTTGCGAGCGAGCAACGGCGCCATCAGCCGGGAGAGCTCGGAATTGAATTGCGCCACTGCCTTGCCGCGTTTGCGGCAGGTCGTTTGATGCATGTCGGGCGCCGCCGCCGGGCTATTCATCGATGTCTGCGCCGCGAGGTCCGCGAGCGACTTCGACGGCCGGTCTATTCCGGCAAAGCCGCGATCGAACAAGGCCGCGGTCATGATCGTGCGGCTGCGCAGATTGGGCGCGCCCAAAACCACGGCAATGAGCTTGCGGCCGCCTTGGCTCGCGCTCGCGACGAGATTCCACCCGGCGGCGCAGGTAAACCCGGTTTTCATCCCGTCGGCGCCCGGATAGCGGCCGAGTAGATTGTTGTGATTTGGGATGATTTGGCCGCCGAGCCGCAAGGCGCCGATGTTGAAGAGATTGACCTGCTCGGGAAAGGTCAGATAGAGCGCACGCGCGAGAATCGCCAAGTCGCGCGCGGAAGAGACATGCTCCGGGTCCGGCAGGCCGTTCGGGTTGACGAAATGGGATTGGGTGAGGCCGAGCTCGCGCGCGGTGCTGTTCATGTCCTCGGCGAAAGCCTCGACCGAGCCCGAAACCCCTTCCGCGATCACGACGGCGATGTCGTTCGCCGATTTTACCATAAGCATTTTCAGCGCATTGTCGAGGGTCACCAGCGAGCCCGGCCGAAAACCCATCTTGGACGGCGGCATCATTGCCGCGCGCGCCGAGACGACAAGCGGCGTATCGAACGCGATGCGATGGTCCCGCACCGCGCTCAGAGCCACGAATACCGTCATCAGTTTTGTCACGGAAGCCGGGTACCAGGGCTCTGTCGCATGATCCTCGTAGAGGATCGCGCCGGACGGCATTTCGATCACCAGCGCGGGGTTGGCAAAGGCATGACTTGCCCAAAAGCCGAGCAGGGCCACGAGGTAGCCGACGCGGCGCAAGGAAAATTGACGCGTCCCGGTGCGAACCGTGTGGGATCTCGCCGGACAATGGCTTTGACTAATTGGGTGCATGTCCTGATTCCGGCCGAATCGAGGCAACCGTTTCGGGAAACCTGGCATCCGCCGCCGTTCCGCGCAAGCGCGATTGGAGGGAGCCACGGCAGAACTACACAAGCAACGCGGCGAAGGTAGGGCAGGGCGGGCAACCTGTCCTTCGTTTGCCATTCGTGTGCCACGTTGATTTACCTTCGCCCACGTGGGTTGATTGCTTCGAGCTCAGACGCAGGCACCGCATGGCAATTCAAATCATAATTCCCGGTCGCCGGATCGTAGTAACATACGATGTAAGTCCCTGGTACGGCGCCCGGCGTCACTTGTTCTGGAGGGTGTGAATCTGGCGGACGTACAAGGGCAATCGCATTGCTTTTTGCGTTCGGTGCGGCGATGTGAATGTATTTCTTCTTTTCTACCGCACTCATTTTGTCAAAATGCACTTTAACTGCTGGAAACTTGTGTCTCCTTGCCGCTGCTGCGGTTCTCGGAAGGCCCTTATGCTTTGGCATGGCACAACCTCCTTTTCGGTGGTCGTAGATTTAATTTGCATTGATTTCTCAACTATCGTGAAAATTATGGCAGCAAATTTCGGACACTATTTGAGACCGCGAGGCCAATTTGCGACGCCAAAAAAGTCGATGCTGCAGCTGAAGAAAGCTGATTTGCCGCAACCGATTTCTTCGCTCCTTTCGCGGGTGGCGGTTTTTCATTTGGGCCAAGAGTGATCGTCAGATCATGCGTGCGTTTTCGCTTTGTGTTAAAAAAATTTCCTCCTGTGTTCGCGGAAACTCTAACCAGCGTCCAGGTTGGCGTTATGTCCCCGTTGGAAATTATTTCAAATTTCACTTCGTGAGAAATCACATTCTTATCCGAAGGATTACCAGCATCGCCCACGTTGCGGGTGAGCGCTAAGGTAGCAAGCCATTCTTTGAGCTTCAAATCGCTTTGAAGGAGCAGTGAGCCCTGAAACGGATCGCCAGCTGCACAGTTGAGTTTATTCTTCATAAGTTCGGGCACAGTGTAATATGCGCCAACTTGGTCTGTGCGGGTTGCTTCTGAAGACAGGCTTGCTCCGATGCCAAAATTATAATTCTGAGCCGCTGACACGACAATATTACCAGGAAACATCGTGTTGGCCGGGATCATAGGTGTATTAAGCGTCACCCCAGGATTAAGGCTGGTTGATTCAACAATTGTCAAATTGAGCTGAACCTGTGCACCCCACGTATCCAGCCATTCCGTCAAGCGTTTCCCACCATTTAGTCCCTGTGTGGCGAGCTGCTCGTCAGTTAAGATAACATATTGCACCGCGTCTTGGACTTCGCAGTGGACCCTCCTGACAATTTCTTTCACCAACAGCTGGCCGTCGTCGGGACTGCCGGGCAACTCTTGGATTTCAGGCACAACGGTGCCACAACCGCTAAGAACGCTAAAAGCAAACGCCATAGACATCATTCTATATTTTAATGAATACGTCACCATTCCCGCCCTAGCTTGCGAGACTCAGCAAAATATGTCGCTGATGTTTCACGTTCATTGGCACTCGATACCATGAAATGCAGGGCGTGACTGTAACACAAAAGCCACATTTACCCCATTGTTAACTCCGTTGCATTCGGGCTGCTTCTGCGAGCACGGGCGATGTGACGCGCTCGCGCCGCACGCCGAGACCCATGAGGCGGGCGGGCAAGCGGCGCAGGATCGGAAAAGCGATGAAGAGCCGCACGGGCCATGGCGGCGCGATCTTGCCCGTGCCGCCAAGGACACGCGAAATTATTCTTTTTTGAATAATGACCTGGATCGCCTGGATGACCTTCGTTGGCCATTCGCGCCGCTTTTGCACTTGCGCCAGAAGCGGATCGCTCAGAGGCCCCCTGCCGGACAATGGCAGGGCTAGAATATTAGCCGCCGCGATCGCGTCTTGAATCGCCAGATTAATGCCGACGCCGCCGACCGGCGACATCGCATGCGCCGCGTCGCCGATGCACAAAAGCCCCGGCTTGTGCCACAGCGGCAGCCGGTCGACCGCGACGGTCAGGAGCTTGACGTCATCGAAGCTTTCGAGTTCGTCAACGCGCTCGGCGAGGAACGGAGCCAGCGCCGCAACATGTTCGCGCAAGGAGCCTATGCCGTGCACCTTGAGCCGGTCGGCGGATCCCTTGGCGATCACATAGGCGCATTGCCAATATTCGCCGCGATTGAATACAACCAGGATCTGGCCGGCGTCGATCCGGCCGAGAAATGCGTCGGCATCGGCGGTCCGGCGCGAAAGCTTGAACCAAAGAACATCCATCGGCGCGCCAATATCGAGCGGCACGAAGCCGGCTTCTCGCCGTACCAGCGAATGGCGGCCATCGGCGCCGATTGTCAGATCCGCGCGGATCGTCAATTCACCATCCTTGGTTTTCGCGGCGACGCCCGCCACGCTTCCTTCCCCTCCGATCAGGCTATCGACTTCGGCAGACATCAACAGCCGGAAGCAGGGGTAGCACCTGGCTCTTTCGGCCAGAAAATCCAAAAAATCCCATTGCGGCATAAGAGCCACGAACTTTGCATGCACCGGCAAATGCGAGAAGTCCACGAACGGAATCGCGACATCGCCGATTTTGACTTCTCCTTGCCGGAGTTCCTGATGCGGAAGCTTCAGGAAATCGTCGAGGAGCCCCAGCTCGTGCATCGCTTCGAGGGTCGAGGGATGGATCGTGTCGCCGCGAAAATCGCGCAGAAAATCTGCATGTTTTTCGAGAACGATCGTCTCGACGCCGGCGCGGGCAAGGAGAAACCCGAGCATCATGCCGGCGGGTCCGCCGCCGACGACACAGCAGCGGCAGGAAATTGTTTTCGGGGTCTCGTCCATTGCCCACCTTCCAATGAAGCCGGTTCGCTTCATCCCTTTGCCCGCGCGGGTTTGCGATCTCCGGGCGTGGAGAACCGAAGCACCGCGCTGACGAGAATTGCAACGAGAATGTTCGCTGCGAGCGCCAGCAGACCAGAATAAAGGGTGACGCTGGCGGAGCCGAAATAGAGCGTGTGCAGCGGCTTGAAATCGTTCAACCAGGCGAGCCATGTACCGCCCGATAAACCCGCCGCCCATCCGGCGAACAGGCCGTGCGCCCGGAACCAACCCGTGTAAAGGCCGAAAATCACGGCCGGAAACGTTTGCAGAATCCATAACCCTCCGAGCAATTGCAGATCGAGCGCAAATTGGGTTGGCAAAAATAAAACGACCAGGAGCGCGCCGGCCTTTACGGCGAGCGAGGTTATTTTGGCGACTTTTGCCTCGCCCGCGGCAGTGATCGAGGGGTCAACATAGGCCTTCCAGAAATTGCGGCTGAAGAGATTTGCGGCGCCGATGCTCATGATTGCGGCGGGAACCAAGGCGCCGATTGCGATGGCGGCGAAGGCGAAACCGGCGAACCATCCTGGAAATAACGTCTTGAAGAGAAGCGGAACGACATCGTTGTTGTTGGACAGCTTCAGGCCGGCCGCATGGCCCACGTAGCCCAACAGGGCGACGAGGCCGTAATGCGGTGATTGGCACGAAGAGCAATTGATACCAGTAAAAAAAGAACCCGAACAGGTCCGGCA
>DATARJ010000380.1:0-5403 GCA_036264205.1 Methylocella sp. | reverse complement strand
CCGGCCGTTCCGGTGGGCAGCATGTCGAACTATGTGACCGCCAATACGATCTTCAACCGGACACCGGACCAAATCTTTGATAAGTCGGCCTTCGGAAACGAACTCCTCCCGCAGCCGCTCGAAATTCCCGCCCGTGCGGGGCCCTTCATCGAATTCGAAACCCCTGCCTATGCTGATTGACGAAAAAGGGCTGCCCGCGACCATCGCGAGGGCTGCGCGGGAACCATAGACGAAGTGTCAGGCGGGCAGATGTCGACGAGACCGCGTTCTTCCACGCCAGCGAGCAGATCGGACACTAATTTTGCGTCGAGCACACCCCCACGCATGCTCAAAAGCACCGTCGGTACCGCGGCAACCTCGATGCCGAAGGCGTGCAGCGGGAAGACCGCCGCGCTGTTTCCGACAGCCGTGAACAACTTGCGACTGAATCGCGATGACCGTCATGACGCCGCCTCGTCCCTTGCGCCGTCGCTCATGGCCGCAGCCCGTTCAGCCATTCGGTAAACATGTTTCGCGCATTGGCGGGCAACAAGGGTCCGGCGGCGCGGGCGTCGGCACGCAATTGGCGGGGATCGATCCCGGCGGCGGCGAGCTCCGCCGCATGACCGACGAGCCATGGTTCGATCCCGGCGGTCGGGTCGACCTCCGGATGGAACTGCACGCAGAGAATGTTGGAACCCGAGGAAAAGGCCTGGTTGCGGCACATCGCGGTCGAGGCGAGATGGACGGCGCCCTGCGGCAGATCGAAGGTATCGCCGTGCCAATGCAGCACCGGCGTTCGCGCCAGATGCCGAAGTGGCGTGGATGCGGCGGCATCCGTTAGATCGACCGGCCCCCAGCCGATCTCCTTGACACCGGACGGATAGACTCTTGCGCCGAGCGCGCGGGCGACGAGCTGGGCACCAAGGCAGATGCCGAAAGTAGGCCGGCCGGCGGCAATGCGTATTTTGAGTAGATTAAGTTCTTCGCTGAGAAAGGGATATTTGTCCTCCTCATAAGCGCCGACGGGCGCGCCGAGCACGATGACGAGACCGTTTGCGAACGGATCGAGTTCTGAGAAGCCGCGAAGGCCACCATCGTAATAACGGAGCTCGTAGCCGGCCCGCGTCAAAGGCTCCTCGAAGGAACCGAGATCCTCGAAATGAACATGCCTTATGACGGCCGCGGTTTTCATCGACGTGGCCGTTTCGATGGGCGAGGCGCGAATCATGAGCCGGACCGCCCGGCGTCTTTCCCCGCGCCGTCCAACCGGCCTAGCCTTCTCGGTGAGCCAGCAAGCTGCCGCAATCCGTGCCGGGGAATGTGCCGGCCTCCCTTTAAATCTTGTTTGAACGGGACGCGCAAACCACCGCGGAGCGGATACTTCTTGGGTTGACGTTCATTGGCGGCTTCGACTATGATATATATATAAAGTCAATAATTGACCATGATCTTGCAAAGGGGGGATTGGCGTGGCAGCGAATTTATTCGAGCGGCTGTTTGCAGCCAGTTTTCGAAGGATAAATCGCTGGCGAGTCTGGCATCAGCTACCCTTTGTCCTTTCCGTAGCGAACCTCGCTGCATTGCGCATCGATCTAAGACGGCGCAACCTTTTTGATACCGAGACTTCGCCGCAAGATCCGCCTCCCCCGGCAAATTTCGACGTTCGCCATTGCCGGACCGCCGATGGGAGCTTCAACGATCTATCGAAACCTTGGATGGGAATGGTAGGGACGCGCTTCGGGCGCAACGCGCCGCTCGCCGAAACCTTCGGTGAGACCCCCCCCACTCTATACGAACCCAATCCGCGGCTCATCAGCCGGAAGCTTCTTGCGCGCAGCAAATTCATCGAGGCTCCGAGTGTGAGCGTCCTTTTGCCGGCCTGGTTACAATTCATGGTCCACGATTGGCTAAGTCACGGCGTCAACGACAAGGTCAATCCGCCGCTTTGCTTCCCCGTCCCGGAAGGCGACGATTGGCCGACACCCGAAATGACGATCCGGCGGACGTGCCCGGACAGCCAGCGGGGCCCGGCGGACGAGGGCCGGCCGGCGACCTACCGCAACACGGCCAGCCAATGGTGGGATGCATCGCAAATGTACGGCTCCGATCTCGGGGTGCAGCACCGTGTGCGCAGCAGTAATGGCGGACTTCTCCCAGACGGCAAGCTGCATTTGGACGAGACCGGTCATCTGCCCCTCGATCCAGAGGCCGCTGATGATGATCCGGACCAGGAGTTCGCTGCCGTCAACGGCAATTGGTGGATCGGGCTGTCGACCATGCACACGCTGTTTACGCGTGAGCACAATGCGGTCGTCGACCGCTTGCATATAGAATACCCAGACAAAGATGGCGAATGGCTGTTTCAGAAGGCCCGGTTAGTAGTCGCCGCGCTTCTCGTTAAAATCCATGCGACCGAATGGACGCCCGCGTTGCTTCAAATGCCCACCTTGCAATACGGAATGCGAGCCACCTGGTGGGGGACGCTCGGGCAAGCCTATTTCAAGGCTTTTGGCCGGCCGCTACACAACGATCTCCTCTGCGGCATTCCCGAATCGCCGCAAAACCATTACGGGGTACCCTATTCCATCACGGAAGAGTTTACGGCCGTCTACCGGTTGCACTCGTTGATTCCCAACGCTTTCTCTTTCCGGCAACTCCGCGACGACGAAGAACTGCTGTCCTGCACGCTCGAGGAGCTATTCGCCGGCGGCACAACGCGGCTCCATCGCAAGATGCCTTTCGAAGATGTGCTCTATTCCTTGGGCACGAGTTTTTGCGGCGCGCCCGTGCTCCACAATTATCCGACGGATCTGCGCAAGCTGCCGAAAAATATCAATCAGGGCATCTACACGGATCTTGCGGCGACCGACATCCTCCGCGATCGCGAACGCGGCGTGCCCCGCTATTGTGCGTTTCGCCGCATGCTGCGGATGAGTGTGCCCAAGAGCTTTGCCGAGCTCACGGACAACGAACAATGGCGGCGTGAACTCGAAACGATCTACGGCGACGTCGAACGCGTCGACCTCCTCACCGGCACTCTCGCGGAAACCAAGCCGCCCGGTTTTGCAATCTCTGACACTGCATTTCGCATATTCATTGCGCTGGCCCCCCGGCGAATTAAGAGCGACCGATTTTTGACGGATGACTATACGCCCGAAGTCTATACGCCCGCCGGAATCGATTGGGTTGAAGGGAATGGCATGCGCGAGGTGCTTTTGCGGCACGCGCCGTCGCTAGGCCCAGTTCTCGCCGATGTGCGCAACAGCTTCTTTCCTTGGCCAAGATCAGCGAAGTGAGTCATGGCGCAACGCATTCGAGTGCCCGGCCTCGTTGATCTTGTGCTCGTCGCGGATCCGGCCGAGATTCGCGCCTTCAACGAGGAGCCGCGCCTCGACCGCAGATTTCTCCCGCGCGGCCCTCTTGTGAATCGGTTGATTGCCGGCCGTATCCGGCGGTGGTTTCAGATTAAGGGTCAGCCTTTACCGTCGCTCGCGGCGCGCGGCGACCAGGTCCGCGCGGAAAGACAGCGGGAACTCGAGATCGCGCTCGATCCCGCCAGCGGTCGCGCGCTGTGGAGCGAACAACATCTCGATAAGCTCGCATCCTTCGTGCGCGGCGATGGCACCCACGATGGCGCCGCGATTAAGGTCCAGGAAATTGTCGGTCGCCTGTTTGATCCCCTTTATGCGGCCGATCCGGAGAGTTGGAGGGCCGCGACCCTTATTGACCGGTTCCGGGAGGGTTTTTCACCCGTCCAAATCATTTGGCTGATCACTGGGCGGCTCCGCCGGGGGCGTGCGCTACTTGTCGAGCGCGCCAAACAGAACCGTTGGACGATGCATGGGACGGCGATTGGCGTGCATGGAATCGTGGCTGCGCTGGAGCGAATGCGGCAACTCCGGGCGCTCCCGGACGCGGCATCGCTTGGCGACGACGCCGTGCTCGGCCGTTGTCTCGCCCCGCCCAAGCAGGTCCCGAGAACCGTCGAGGCGGGTCTCGCGTCGCCTTTCGTCGCCGGAGAAATGCAGCCTGGCGCGCTCGTCATTTTGAAACTCGATGCCGCGGAACCCAGCACCCCTGGCGCCGAGACGGTGTTTATGCGTGGTCACTGGAATGGCTGCCCGGCGTGGGCCTTTGTGACTAGCCTCTTGCAATCGGTTTGGCACCGTAGCCTGAGGGAGGGCGGCGCCGCATGAACCAGGACGTCATATTCACGCCATTGCGCTTCCGTAATCTTGAGGTCAAAAACCGGATCTTTCGCTCAAGCATTTCCGGACGTTTCGATAACGAAGACGGCTCGCTTACCCAGACCCGCATCAATTGGGAGTGCAAGTTCGCCAAGGGAGGCGTCGGCGCCATCATCTCCTCTTATGTTCCGGTACTGATGGAGGGCCGAATCATCGCCGGCTATGCAACGGTGCATCGCGACGCGTTTATCCCGCATTGGCAGAAGCTCGGCGAAGCCGTTCATAGCTTCGACTGCAAATTCATTATGCAGCTCTCCCACTCCGGACGACAGTTGGACATCCCGGGCGTGCACAACTACACGCGGCCAGCCTTGTCGTCGACGAGCCGAAAAGAAACCTTACACGGCATCCTCTGCCGCGCGATGAGCCTGCCTGAAATCCATCACACAATTAAAGCCTTCGCTCGGGGAGCCTGGAGAGCGCGCGAAGCGGGCCTCGACGGAGTCGAGTTGCACGCCGCCAACGGCTATCTCTTCACGCAATTCCTCAGCTCGGGAATTAACGACCGGACCGACGAATACGGCGGCTCACTCGCCAACCGCGCGCGTTTCTTGCTCGATGTCATCCAGGCAATCCGGGCGGAAGTCGGCGGCGGCTTCCACCTCCAGGTCAAGATCAGTGCCGTCGACCACAACAATGTGATTCCTTGGGAAGGGAAGGGGAACACTCTCAGGGAGAGCATCGAGGTCGCGCGCTGGTGCGAAGCCGCGGGTGCGGACGCCATCCATGTCTCGACGGGCAGCCTGTTCCCGCATCCATTGAACCCGCCGGGCGATTTTTCGTTCGAAACCGCGGCGGCGACTTACGATGTGGCGATCTCGTCCGGCGTCAGCACATTTCGCAATTATATTTTGTTCCGCTACCCAGTTCTGAGACCGATATTCCGTTGGCTTTGGTTCCGAATGAAGCGCGGCAGGCCGGTGGAAGGCGTTGGGCTGGACGAGGCTCGGGCCATAAAGGCGGCGGTGAAGATACCCGTGATCTCGACCGGCGGTTGGCAGTCCGCCGCCAAGATTCGCGACGCCATCACGTCCGGCGATTGCGACGGCGTCGCGATCGCTCGTTCGTTGATCGCGAATCCCGATTTGTTGCGGTTTTGGGCGGCCGGCGACGATCTGCCGCCGCGGCCGTGCACCTATTGCAATCGCTGTCTTTTGAATGCGCCGAAGAATCC
>DATARJ010000276.1:0-2117 GCA_036264205.1 Methylocella sp. | reverse complement strand
CGCAGGCGCTCGCTCGGGCGGTAGATTGGGCTGATCGTTGCCCATTGGCTCGCGCGATCGACAACGTTTTTGAGTCCGAGGTAATCGGCGTATTTGAGCGCGCCGCCAAGATAGCGCGGCAGGCTAAGGCCGAGAATGAGGCACATATCCACCTCGCCTGGCGACGCGGCGATGCCGTCCTCGACGCAGCGGGCCGCCTCGAGGATCAGCGGCAGCATCATGCGGGCGACGATCTCCTCCTCGCCCATGCGAAGCTTGCCATTGGGATGCCCCTGCGCGAGAAGACGTTGCGTGTCGGGGTCGATTACCTTGCGCGGGCGGCCTTGAGAATCGCTCTCGTACTTATAAAAGCCGCGGCCGTTCGTCTGGCCAAGGCGCCCGTCGCGTAAGAGAATTTCGAGCGCCGTCTCGAAAGATACGTCCATGCGCGGCGCAAATCCCGCCGAGATGATCTCGACGACATGGCGCGAAATGTCCATGCCGATGACATCGATGAGATAGGCCGGACCCATCGGCCAGCCGAAGGCTTCCATCGCCATGTCAATCTCTTGAAAACCGGCGCCGTCGCGGACGAGGCGCAGAAACGCGATGAGATAAGGCGTGAGCGTGCGGTTGACGGCAAACCCAGGGCAATCCTCGACAACAATCGGCGTCTTGCCCATCGCAACCGCATAGCCGGTGGCCGCCGCGATGGCTCGGGCAGACGTTTTGGCGCCGCGAACCACTTCGACCAACGGCATTTTTGGTACGGGATTGAAAAAATGCATTCCTAAAAAATTTTCCGGGCGCCGCAGACCCTCCGCCAAAGTGCCGATCCGCAACGAGGAAGTATTCGAAGCAAGGATTGCGTTGGTACTGACAAGCCCCTCGATCTCGCGCAACACCGCTTGCTTGACCGCGAGGTTTTCGACGACGGCCTCGATCACCACATCTGCGCCCTCGAAACCTTCATAGGTGAGGCTCGGTGTGATCGAGCCTATGATCGCATCGGCTTTGTCCTGCGGGAGCGTTCCGGTCGCCACCGCCTTGGCGAGCAATTTGCGCGCTTCCGACATGCCAAGGTCGAGCGCGGTCGCGGATATATCCTTCATGACGACTGGCACGCCGCGCGAGGCGCTTTGATAGGCGATGCCGCCGCCCATGATTCCTGCCCCCGCGACGGCCGCCTTTGCTACCCTCGGCGCGTCCTTGGCATAACGGCGGATGGTCTTCTTCACGGCTTGCTCGTTGACGAAAATCGTAACAAGCGAAGAGGCCGCTTGCGTCTTCGCCACTTTTGCGAAAGTCTCGGCTTCTAGCGCCAAGGCCGCGTCGCGGTCGAGACCCGAGGCTTTCTCCAGCAACTCGACCGCGAAATGCGCCGCCGGCAGATGTGGCAGGGCCTTGGCGGCTTGCGCCTTGGCATTGGCAAGGAGGGCCGCCGCTTCTTCCTTGGCAAGCCCGAGGCTTTGCTTCATTCGGCTCCGCCGGCCTTGCCAATCGGCCTTGCCCTCGATCGCCATTTTGAGCATTGCAAGCGCAGCCGCGTGCAATTCCTCCTCCGTCGCGATGGCATCGACCGCGCCCGCTTGAAGCGCCCGCTCGGCGCTCTGCTGCGCGCCAAAAATGATCCATTCGGCGCTTGCCCTCAAGCCGGCCAGGCGCGGCAGGCGGACGGTGCCGCCATAGCCGGGGAACAGCCCCAGGGAAATCTCCGGAAAGCCGATTTTCGCGGCGCTCGACGCCACCCGATAGTCCGCCGCGAGTGCGATTTCGAGCCCGCCGCCGAGCGCAAGGCCGTTGATCGCCGCGACCGTTGGTGCGGGGAGATCGGATAGCGCGGTGATGATCTCGCTATTCGCGCCAACAAAAGCCGCGATGTCTTTTTCCGGCCGCTTGAAGACGCCGATGAATTCGAAAATATCGGCGCCCACGATGAAGTTATCCTTGGCGCTGGTGATCAGCACCCCCCGGATCGCGGGCGCCGCCGTGATGGCGTCGATCGCGCGGCGCAGTTCGCCAAAGGCCAGAACGTCGAGCTTGTTGACGGCCTCAACACCGCGCGCGAAACGCAGTTCGGCGAGTGCCCCGTCGTGCGTATCGACCGCGATCGTTTGACCCTCGAAAAGCATGGGGCC
>DATARJ010000340.1:0-2967 GCA_036264205.1 Methylocella sp. | reverse complement strand
GCGGCCTCACGTCGGACTTGGCCCGCGTGAAATGGCGGCGACGCCGGTGCGCGACACTTCGACGAGACCGATCGGCCGCATGAGTTCGATGAACTGGTCGATCTTGCCGACGGCGCCGGTAAGCTCGAACACAAAGCTCTCCATCGCGGCGTCGATTACCCGCGCGCGGAAAGCCTCGGCGAGCCGCAACGCCTCGTCGCGATCGGTGCCCTTGCCCACCACCTTGATCATCGCGAGTTCGCGCTCGACGGCATTGCCCCGCAATGTCAGATCGGTGACCTTGTGGATCGGCACGAGGCGCTCCAACTGATGGCCGATTTGCTCGATTGCCTCCGGTGGCCCGGAAGTAACGATCGTGATGCGCGAAAGATGCTCGGCATGGGCGACCTCGGCGACCGTCAAGCTCTCGATGTTATAGCCGCGCCCAGAAAACAGTCCGACGACGCGGGCGAGAACGCCCGGCTCGTTATCGACCAGGACCGAGAGCGTGTGGACCTCGATATTCGATTTGCCGAGGGCCGAGGAATAAGGCGAGAGGGGAGCCGCTGGAGCGTTCATGATGGCTACACCAGCATCTTGCCGGCAACGTTGATCGCGGTTTCGATCTGCTCGTCGTCGCCGGGTAGAAGCATCTCGTTATGCGCCTTCCCCGACGGAATCATCGGCAGGCAATTTTCGGTCTTGTCGACGACGCAATCGAAGATGACGGTTTTTTGCGTTTCGATCATCTCCATGATGGCGTCATCGAGCAGCACTGGGTCCGAGCAGCGGATGCCATGCGCTCCATAGGCCTCGGCAAGCTTGACGAAATCGGGCAGCGCGGCCGAATAGCTTTGGGAATAGCGGCCTTCATGCAGGAGTTCCTGCCATTGCCGCACCATTCCCATATACTCGTTGTTCAGGATGAAGATCTTGACCGGCAGACGATATTGCGCGGCGGTCGAGAGCTCTTGCATGTTCATGAGGATCGAGGCCTCGCCCGCGATATCGACGACGAGCGCGCCGGGATGGGCCATTTGGGCGCCGATCGCGGCTGGAAGCCCATAGCCCATGGTGCCTAAGCCGCCCGACGTCAACCAGCGGTTCGGCGCCTCGAAATGGTAGTGCTGCGCCGCCCACATCTGGTGCTGGCCGACCTCGGTGGTGATGTAGGTGTCGCGCGCTTTCGTCAGTTCGTAAAGACGCTGCACCGCATATTGCGGTTTGATCACATCCTTTGAGTTCTTGAAGGACAGCGATTTGCGAGTCCGCCATTTGCCGATTTGTGCCCACCATTTGGTCAAGACATCGGCGTTGATCAACGCGTTTTTTGCGCGGAAAACCTCGATCAGCTGACGCAGCACATGGGCGCAATCGCCGACAATGCCGAGATCTATTTTCACATTCTTATTGATCGAGGACGGATCGATGTCGATGTGAATCTTCTTCGAAGCTGGCGAGAAGGCGTCGAGCCGGCCGGTGATGCGATCGTCGAAGCGCGCGCCAATCGCGATCATCAAATCGCAATCATGCATTGCATTATTGGCTTCATAAGTACCGTGCATGCCGAGCATGCCAAGCCAGTTCTTGCCCGACGCCGGATAGGCACCAAGCCCCATCAAGGTCGAGGTGAGCGGAAACCCGGTGAGCGAAACGAGCTCGCGCAGCAGGCGCGAGGCCTCGGCGCCCGAATTGATGACTCCGCCGCCTGTATAAAAGACCGGACGCCTGGCCGCCGCCATCAGCCCGACGGCCCGCGCGATTCGGCCAGGATCGCCGTCGAGCTTTGGCCGATAGGTCTTGTGCTCGATGTTGCGCGGGCCGATGTAGGCGCCGACCGCAAATTGCACGTCCTTCGGGATATCGACAACGACCGGCCCCGGACGCCCGTTCTGCGCGACGTAAAAAGCCTCGTGCAGCACGCGCGGCAAATCCTCGATCTGGCGGACCAGGTAATTATGCTTGGTGCAATGCCGGGTTATGCCGACCGTATCGCATTCCTGGAAGGCGTCGGAGCCGATGAGATGCGTTGGCACCTGGCCGGTAATGCAAATGAGCGGGATCGAATCCATCAATGCATCGGTCAAGCCGGTAACCGCATTGGTGGCGCCAGGACCAGAGGTCACCAAAAGCACGCCGGCCTTGCCGCTCGACCGGGCGAAGCCCTCGGCGGCATGCGCCGCCCCCTGTTCGTGGCGCACCAACACATGCTTGATGAAATCTTGGTGAAACAAGGCGTCGTAGATCGGCAGGACCGCGCCGCCTGGATAGCCGAAAATGGTTTCGACTCCCTGATCCCGCAACGCCCGGACGACCATTTCCGCTCCGGTCATCAAATTGGTCACATCTTGTTCCAACGGGTGCCTTTCGAAGAGACTGTTTGCGATTTCTTGAATTTGGGCAATAAAAAAGGCCCATGAGGGCCCCGGATATGCGCCAGCTGAGGGAGAGCGGAGACTATCTCCGTCCCTCCTCCGGCGCGCGCGCTACGCTAAGAATGATTTTCACGGGATAATCCCCTTGCCGCCAGCGAACTTGTCTTCCATAGCCGATGCGCTACGGACGGTCAATAAGGTTTGTTTAAGCCGCAGGCAATCTATGGATCGAACTGATGGAACGGGCGCGGGAGGTTGTTCCGCGCGAGTATGACGGCGGCCTCTGGAGCGCCGCGGCGTAGCCTCAACCGGGCCGCAAAGTCGCTTCGGCGTTTGAACATCTCGGCCGATGGCCCCAGTGCCGCTAGGGCCGTCACGATCGCCAGCCTCCCTCTTGCCGCCACTCCACCAAATTTCGGCATGCGTTTGGCGCCACTTTCGCGGATCGTACGCTAGGCCCTGTCCCGCCAAAGTTGTTCGAATTTTTCGATCAGAACAAGTCTTTGAGTTTGAGCGAGTCCTTATCGATCAAATGGTTGCATTGATCGGGATGCACTCTAGTCTAGGAATCGAATCGAGCCTAAGCCCTGGCATTGCCCTAACTTGCTTCCGC
>DATARJ010000297.1:0-8053 GCA_036264205.1 Methylocella sp. | reverse complement strand
GCAGCCAATCAATGCGCGGTTTCGGTCGCGGCGAGTTTCCAGTTCGGATCGCGGGAACGGATGTCCCGGGAGAACGTCCAAACGTCGTCGATCTGCACGACCTTGTCTAGGCTTCCATCGATCACCGTCCCGGCCTGGTCGCGTGTCGCAGTGATCATCTGGGCGGTGAAATGGATTTTGATTTCGGCAGTCCGGCCATTCAGCCCGGCATCGTCGATCATGACTTTGTCGATCGAAACGAATGTCGTCGTAACCTTCTCGCCGCGCTTCTCCCGCTCGGCGAGAGCGGCGGCAAAGCTCTCGAAAACCTCGGGGGATAAAAGGTTTCGCAAAACCTCGCGGTTCCCTTCGGCGAAAGCGGTGACGATCATCTCATACGCGGATTTGGCGCCGTCGGCAAAGGGCTTAATGGCAAACGCCGGATCGGCGGCGGCGATGGCGTCGAGCCCCGCCCAGGCCTTCGAGCCGGGCTCGGCATATGGTTTCCATCTGTCCCCCTTGGTCGGCGCAATCGCGGCCGGAGGCTCGGCCGCTCCCGGCAGGGCGATGACTCGATTAGAGTCGCCACTGTCCGGATCACCACGCCGCGCCCCCGAAACGCGGGGCGTGGGGGTTGCGAATGGGTTGGTGGGCGGTTTTTCGGCGCCATTGCGGGTGCCGAGGACGGAGCGCAGCTTCCACACCACGAAAGCGGCGAGAAGCGCGAAAACAATCGTCGTCATATCGAAGGAGTTTTGCATTGAGGCGCTCCTTGATTTCTGAGCAGGGCCGTGTTGGGCCTTGATTGTGCTTTTATCATGTTATCTATTTGGGGAGAGAAAAGCCAAAGTCCAGTCTTCACGGGGCCTTTATGCTTCGCCTTCGATCGTACGGTACCATTATGCGTCAACCTATCGTCCGCCTGCCGGTGCTGTTCGTAACCTATCTCGCGCTTTGGCTCGGACTGGAACTCGCCGCCTTCCTGGCTGTAGTTCACTTGATCGGCTTTGCCGGTGCCATTCTCGCTGGCATTTTGACGAGCCTCGCCGGTTTTAGCACGTTGCGTCGCGTCGGGCTATCGGCTGTTCTGCGGTTGCGGCAGGCGGTGGCGAGGAGAACAAGCAAACAGAGTGGTTTGTCGAGGGAAGCGGTCCTCGATGGAACGCTGGCCGGGCTCGGAGCAATGTTGTTGATCCTGCCAGGTTTTGTTTCCGATTTAGTAGGACTGGCGCTCGTCGCGCCATCAGTCAGGTTTTGGGTTACCCAGAGGCTCAAGCTTGGCAAGTTTGGCCAGCTGGGGAATGGCCGCCCCACAGCGCCAATAGCAATCGAACTCGCGCCGCGGGAATGGTCGCGGCACGATGCACCGCTGCCGTAAAAGTGCTGTGCCTCAAGAGGCTGCCGGCTCGTCCTTGCTCTCGCCGCGGCCGCCGCGATGCGACGGCCCGCGAGTGGGTCTGCGCTCGAACAAGGAACGCGCCAACGAAAACAAAGGCGAGACAAGCCGGTTCACATCCTCGGCCCGTGCGACAAAACCGCCGCCCCTGGTCAATTCCCGGTCGAGCGCCGCCATGGTCGAGGCAAGCCCCGGATCGTCGTCGCGAAACCAGACCCGCAGAACCCGCATCCAGGCAATCGCGAGCCCTTGCAGTTTGAAAGCGCCGACCGGACCCTCGGATTCGATTCCAGCCGCCTCCAGCATGAAACGCATCGAATTGACGACCACACGATTGATCGCGGCGGCCGCCAGCGGATCGCGCCGCGTCCAGTCGGAAATGGCCTCGAGACCGAGTTTGTAAGGTGCCAACGCATCGAGGCGGCGCATCAGAACGTCGAACAAGCGCTCCTTGACAGGTTCCCCGATCAAGCCATCGCCGGTCGCGTCGAGAACGATGTGATCGATCCGACGCGAAAAACCCGCGAGCACCGCGCCCTTCGACGGAAAAATGTCCCGAAAAGTGGAGAGCGAGACATTCGCGCGGGCTGCGACATCCGAAATCGTGATGTCCTCCCAGCTGCGCTCTCCGGCGAGCTCCATGAGCGCGTCGATGATCGCGTTTCGCGGATCCTTGGGCGCCGCCGCTACGCCAGACCTAGATTGGGGTCCGGCTCCGGCGTTACTGTTCAGATGTTCGTCAGCCATCTTGGTCTCCCGCGCTACGATCAGATTTTAACTTAAATCGGCTTCCCATGCAAAAACCACCTCCAAGCGTGGTTTCGCCGCAGAGCCGAGTCGGTAGACTCGAAAACTACGCAGGCCCAAAGCCGGATCAGCCTATTGCTTTGGCGTCGTCCTCCGCCGCTGGATAGATTAGCGTCCCGCCCGGCAGCGATCGCACGCCGGGCGTGAGCTTCGCAGGGTCGACCTTATCGGGCCCCATGATGTGCGCCACCGGGATCCCTTCCGACAACAGATAGTCGGCGATGATGCGGCGATGGCAGCGCCACCACACAGCTTCGGCGCACATTATGGCGCAGCAATTGTCGCGGGCGAGCGCTCGCAATTCATCCAATCCCGTTCGGAACGAGTCCGTTGCCGCGTAATCGGCGTAGTTGCGAAAAGCCGCGACCCGCCAGAAAGTATTGGGCGATGGTATCGCTGCCTCTGATCGGTGCCGGAGACCGCCTAGGGCGGGCAGATGACAATACGTGATCCCAGCGTTACCGAGCACTTCCGGGAGAGCATCGGCGTTGAACTGGGGGTTCGTGCGCGAGCGCGGGATCGAGCGCACATCGACGAGCAGATCCACGGCCACCTGCCGGAGCAAAGCCACAAATTCGACAATTGTGCGGGTCGAATGGCCTATCGTGAAGATTGTCGGCATCGCCTGGGACAGTCGGGCGGTTTTCTTGAACCCATTTAACGCAAGTCAATCATCCGAACGCGAGAACGAGGATTAGGGAAAGGATAATCAAGCCCAAAGAGCCAGCGGGCACATAAACCGGATCGCTACCCGGCAAGCGCGGCGGCGCGCTGCTTCGCGGCCTTGACCGCCCGCTCGATCAGGGGCGTAAGGCCGTCCTGCGCCATTAAGATTTCAAGGGCGGCGGCGGTCGTTCCGCCGCGCGACGTCACATTTTCGCGTAGTTCCGCAACGGTGCTTTCCTGGCACCGGAACAATAATTCGCCCGCGCCTTCGACCGTGGCGCGCGCCAGCCGCGCGGCGACCTCGGCGGGCAGACCGAGGGCGGCCCCCGCGCTTGCCAAGGCTTCGGCGAGATAAAAGACATAAGCCGGGCCGGAGCCCGAAACCGCGGTCGCCGCGTCGAGCAGCTCCTCGCCGCCAAGCCATTCGACCCGGCCTGTCGCGGCGAGCAGGGCCCCGGCCGTCGCGCGCTGGTCCGGTGTCGCCGCCGCGTTCGCCGCAAGCGCGGCCATGCCGCGCCCCACTGCAGCAGCAAGATTTGGCATCGCCCGGACAATTGCCTTCGCTTGTGGTAGCCTGGCCGCTACATTGGCGATGGTTTTGCCCGCCAGGATCGAAACCACCAGCGTGTCCCGGCTCACGAGCGCCGCCAGCCCGGCGGCCGCCTCATCGAGGTCTTGCGGCTTCATCGCGAGGACGAGAACTTGCGGCGGCCGCGAAGGCGGCCCGAATGCAAATCCGTTGGCTCCAGCGAGTTCGACAAGTTCTGGCGACGGACGCGGCTCGATGACGCTGATTTTTCGCGGATCGTACCCCCGGTCGAGCCAGGCGCGCAGCAATGCGCCGCCCATCTTTCCCGCTCCGGCGAGAACGAGGGACGCGTCGAAGCGGGTCGTCCCCGGCGCTTCCACGTCAGGCGCGGCCTTGGGTTTCAAGCATGACCATGCCGATCGCCTCGGGGCCGGTTTTGCCGGCCCAGACCACAAACTGAAAAGCCTGGTAGTAGCGTTCGCATGCGCGCACCGCGCTGGCGAGAACGGTTTGACATTGATAGCCGGTCAGCTCGGCCCCGCCGCCGAGCAAAATGGCATGTCGGAACATGATCACTCCGTCGTTCGGCCAAATGTCGAAATGCCCGATCCAGAGTTGTTCATTGATGAGCGAGACGAGAGAGGCAAGCTCCATAAGGCGCGCGGCCGGGACTTTGAGGTCGAACGCGCAGGCGACATGCAATGCCCCCACCTCGGCGAGCCAGGTGAAGGCGATATTGTACTCGGTCCAGCCGCCGGCGACCGAGATCGAAATTTCGTCCTCTTCGTTCCGATCGAATGGCCAGTGATTGTGCGCCGCGATTCTTTCGATGATATCCATGGGGTTTTCGGCGCGGTCGAGGTCGAGTTGCAAAAGCGGCATTCCGAGACCTCGGACGGATCTTGGGGAAATCAGGAAATGCATCCGCATCTCCGTCGGCTCGCCTAACTTGCTGACGCGCGACTCAAAAATCGTTTTTCGGCCAGCGGGGGTAGGGAATCACAAGGTGGCGGCCTTTTGCAACTGGCTTTAGCCAGGTTGTCCCCCGCTGAGCAGGTTTCGCCGCGAGGAAATCGCGTGCGCGCCGCCGCGATCGCCGTCTCACCCGCAATCAAACCGGCCAGCGCAAGGCCGTGATTATTATTCGCGAGCGCAATGGCCGTTCGCTTCCAACTGTATTCCGTACCGAAGGACAGGCTCTTTCCTTCATCCGTTCGCGCAACGCCAAGGGAACGATTGTCAACGCAGCTCTTGGGATGCGCTCCATGCCCAGTATGAAACGAAGCGCGCCAATCGCGAAGAAGCTTACAGCCTAGGCGGCGCTTGCACGAATTGGGCAGAGGAATTTTTATCGCGGAGGCGCCGTGCCGAGGCCGGCCGTATTTGTTATGCGCAAGAGGCGTCATGGCGCGAAGACCATCGCCGGATTAGCAATGGCGATCTGGTTCACGCGGTTTCAGGGCTGGCGATTAAGCGCGGTCCGTTTGTGGATTTCTGTGGATATTGGCAATGGCACGCTACGACCTAACCAGTGTTCCAATGTAGATCCTCCCAAGCCCGTATAATTGTGCCGCTCAAATGGTTCGCCCCGCTTTTTACGGCGGGGTAAATTTTATGGCCAGGTGGCAGAATGGTTATGTGCCGGGCGTAGCATTCCTGCTGACGCTGGTTCGATTCCGGCCCTGGCCTCTTACTTGGGCCTCCTGAAAGGGAGGTCCATTTTTTTCATTCTATAATCCTCTAAATGATTCTGGACAAGACTCGTTTAGCGTATAGGTTGTATTTTAAGTACGCTACACGCGGTTAGGCACGAGCGCCCATTGAGCATCGCCGCTGGTCCCGCTAGGGCAGAGAAAGCGCCCGCCGGGGGGGAGAGTTCGGCGGGCGCTTATGGCTGTCGGACCATTTGAGCCGTGAGCGTTAACGGCTGAGCTGATACTTATATGGTTTTCACCAATTGTCAACAATTAATATTGGGCAACGCCCAAACTCGCGCGCCGAAACTTTTCCGTTCCGTCAATGACCCCGCAAGCGGCATTTGCTAGCGAAGGGCATGGATGAGACGACCCGCCACGGCCTTGGCGAGCACTTATCGCCAGTATCGAGCCCCTTTGCGGCCATGACCTTCAAGGCAAGCTGACGGGTATTGAGTGGTCCGCTGGCGAGCGCTTCCTTGCATAGGTTCATCGCTTCGCCACGCTTGAAGCAACGATGAATGTCCACATAGGGCGGGATATCCTCGACATCGCCCGAGGCTTCAAAGATCGTGATCGCCGCCGTTATGTGTGCGAGATCGGCGCGCGCTTGCGCGAGTCTCTTCTCATAATTAGAGGTTGCGGCTATGATTTCTGCTCGCTTTGAGCGAAGCGTGGTGACCGTGTGAATTTCTGCCATGCGGCAGAGATACGCGCCGGGCGGCCAAACTTCTTGTGGCAATTGCGCCGTAACACCGCAAAATTCGCCTCACACCAACGACCCATAGTTCATGAACGCGGCGCGACCTTCTGTGCTTTGGCTTGTGACGCTGGCGGCCGTTGTCGCGGCGGTAGTGCTTTTGCGCGGAATCCTGCTGCCGTTTGTGGCCGGGATTGCCCTGGCCTATCTGCTCGACCCCGTTGTCAACCAAATCGAGCGGTTGGGAATAAACCGGGCCGTTGCCGCGCTTGGAATTGTTGGTTCGTTCCTTATCGGTGTCGCGGGCGCGATGGTGCTGGCCACTCCTCTTCTTGGGGCGGAGGTCGCGACCCTTATCGAAAAGTTTCCAGAGTACATTGGACGACTGCAAGCCCTTGCGACCGATCCAAGCCGCCCGTGGTTGCGCAAGATCGTCGGCGAGGGATTGAGCGAAGCCGAGCAATCGGCGGGCGAGCTTGCCACTGCAGCCGCTAATTGGATCCCCAGTTTCCTACGCTCGGTGTGGTCGGATAGCCAGGCATTGATATCGGTTTTCTCGCTCCTGGTGGTGACCCCCATCGTGACTTTCTATTTGCTCAAGGACTGGAAACGCCTGATTGCGGGGATCGATCAATCGATTCCCGTGGCGCAGCGTGAGACGGCGCGGGCGCTCGCTGGCGAACTCAATGACACGATCGCCGGATTCGTGCGTGGACAGGGGACGATCTGCATGATCCTCGCCGCTTACTATGCATTGGCCCTGCGCCTGATCGATCTCAACCACGGAATTCTGATTGGGCTTGCCGCCGGACTTATTAGTTTCATCCCCTATCTCGGGTCATTCACGGGGCTCGTGCTGTCGATAGGCGTGGCGGTGCTCCAGTTCTGGCCGAGCTGGACGATGATTCCGGTCGTGCTGGGAATCTTCGTCGCCGGCCAGGCGATCGCAGACTATGCGCTGGCTCCCTATCTCATTGCGTCGCGTGTCCACCTCAATCCTGTCTGGGTGATGTTCGCAGTTGCCGCGTTCGGCTATCTGTTCGGCTTCGTCGGCCTCCTTATCGCGGTGCCGCTCGCCGCCGCGATTGGCGTAGTCGTTCGGTTTGCAACGCGGCAATATCAGGTGAGTCAGCTCGAGCCGACGGCCGCCCCGACGACCATTGTCAGCGTGCCGGAACCTTCGGCCAAAAAGAGCAGCGTCTGGCGACGCTGGCGCGAGAAATCCTGATGTTCCCGCCGAAGCTGGCTTAGTATACGCGCTCCCGCCGATGATGTATAAAGTACAGCACCGCTATCGAAAGCAACACAGTGGCTATCAACACGAGCAGCAGAGTCGCTTGTTCGAGCCAAGCGATGGCGGGAACGGCAAGGGCGAGTACGACGCCGACAAGGCAGATACGCCAGGCACCAACGTGGACGCCGGCCGTAAACGTCCCCAGCGCCAACAATGTCAGCACCATGAGTGCGCTGGCGTCCGAGTTCATCATTTGTTTTACATCCGCCACGAATACGATAGACATTGCACCGAGAACGGCAACCCAGTGAAGGGCCTCGGTTTGGATAAGGTGCCAACGTGGCTCCGCGCTCTCAACGTTTTGCCAGCGGGTGATCACACAGATAACGCCATAGAAAGGCGCAAGGAGGATCCAATAGTTCGTCATCGCCTGTCGCGCGATGCTCGTATAGGCGACACCGAAAAGGGCAAGAGCCAACATGGCGAGGTAGGGCCAGTCCCTGATGAGGAAGGCGCGCAGGCGTGACGCCTTGGGGTCGTCATCGTCTGATTCATAATCGACCATAGTGCAAGCTCCGGGATAAGGACGGCGCTGTTGGCTCGGCCAGGCCGCTCGCTCGACGGGTCATTCCAGCGCTAATGGATCTGCGCGGACCGGTGCCCGCAGGCCCGAAGCAATGTTCGATGCTCCCAAAGCCAATTTCCTCGCTGCGTCCCCTCGCACACAAGTGATGGACTGGAGAGCGCCTGCGACGGTATCCAAGAATCCTATTTTAGACACGGCGGCCCTTCGCCGTCGTCTCCTCATGTGCCCGGGCCCTAGGGACGACTCCCATTGCGGCGGGCGCTCTTGATTGCGAGAATGTTGTTCGCTATCCGCCGGGTTCCTTGGGTTCGACCTTCATTGCGGCCTCGAGCGCGGCCACCCTTTGGCTAAGCTTTTTGTTGTCGTCGCGGGCCTTCGCGGCCATCTGCTTGACCGCCTCGAATTCTTCGCGGGTGACGACATCCATCGCCGCGAGAACACGTTCGAGCTGAGTCTTCATCG
>DATARJ010000235.1:0-1805 GCA_036264205.1 Methylocella sp. | reverse complement strand
CTGCCATTTTTCGCCATCATCGCCTCCGCGATTTATTCCCTTGGCACTCAAATGCCTGCATTGCGATTTTCGCAAGTCCAGGAATTTCCCTTCGGTAGATATAGCGATTTTACGACCATGCGAGCGTTGTGCGCCGCAGATAAAGGCAGGTGCTGCGGATTGGCGCGCAATCCTTTGTCCCGACTCGGGATTTTTTCCGCCTCGCCTTTGTGCGTATTGCATCGCAATATAAACAGGCTCGGCGTGGCCGTAATATTCCCGTTAACTTACTGAATACAGCTAACAATATCGTGACAAGCCGGCGACTAAACGAGGCTTGTGCAATGCAAAAACCGGAGTACCTAGACGGCCAAGGGTGACCGTAATCGGAGACTGCAAAAATGAAATCCCTCAGCACCAAGCTGATCCTGTCCGCGCTGGGCGTTGCCTTGCTCGCCACACCGGCTTTTGCCGCGAAGCATCGTCAGGCCTCGTATCAGGGCCTGCAGAACTCGGCCGCCGGCGCGCCCGCGCCCACCACCGATGTCGGCACCTATCCCAACGGCGCGACCCGCAGCGGCAGCGTCTATTCGCGGGAGTCGGGCGCGGACGACAACGTCATCCGCTGAATTCCGTCACGCGTTTGAACTGTTCAGAGCCCCGGACATTCGTCCGGGGCTCTTGCTTGATGCCGGGCAGCGTCGCGTTTGCATTTGCCGGCCGATTTTGTTGAATTACCCGCCGACAAGAAACGCGGGGAAACGCCATGCTGAAGACCGTCGCAGCCTTCGATCGAATCGGCGAGGAGAACGCCTTCGCCGTGCTGGCGCGGGCGATGCTGCTGATGTCGCAGAGCCGCGACATCATCAATCTCGGCATCGGCCAGCCCGATTTCCGCACCCCGGATTTCATCGTCGAGGCGGCGATCAAGGCGTTGCGCGATGGCCATCACGGCTACACGCCCGCAGTCGGCATCGCACCGCTGCGCGAAGCGGTGGCCGCCGATCTGCATAAGCGTTTCAAGGTCAGCGTATCGCCCGACGCCGTCATGATCATGCCGGGCGGCAAGCCGACCATGTTCATGTCGATCCTGATGTTCGGCGAACCGGGCGTGGATATTCTTTATCCCGATCCCGGTTTCCCGATCTATCGCTAGATGATCGAATATACCGGCGCGCGGCCGATCCCGGTGCCGATCCGCGAAGAGAACAGCTGTGCGTTCTCAGCGGAGGAAACCTTGGGCCTGATCACGCCGCAGACGCGGCTCCTTATCCTCAACTCGCCGGCCAATCCGACCGGCGGCGTAACGCCCAAGACCGAGGTCGACAAGCTGGTCGCCGGGCTCGAGCGCTATCCCGACGTCGCCATCATGTCGGACGAGATCTACGACCACATGGTCTATGACGGCGAGACCCATGTGTGCCTGTTGTCCTATCCGTCGATCCGCGACCGGCTGATCCTCCTCAACGGCTGGTCGAAAACCTATGCCATGACCGGCTGGCGGCTCGGCTATGCGATCTGGCCGGGAAAACTTTACGACTATGCGCGAAAGCTCGCGGTCAATCTGCATTCCTGCGTCAATGCCTCGGCGCAATATGCCGGCCTTGCGGCGCTGACCGGCCCGCAGGACGAAGCAACGAAAATGGTCGCCGAGTTCGATCGTCGCCGCAAAATCGTCGTCGCCGGCCTCAACAAGCGTCCCGGCACATCCTGCGCGACGCCGAAGGGCGCGTTCTATGCCTTTCCCAACATCAAGCGCACCGGCTGGAAGGCAAAACCGCTCGCCAATGCGCTGCTCGAAGACGCCGGCGTCGCGCTCATCGGCG
>DATARJ010000209.1:0-5242 GCA_036264205.1 Methylocella sp. | reverse complement strand
GAATTTCGCGGTGCGGGACGCCTTGAGTTCGGTTGGCGGCATATCCCCAATATCCTCCAAGGCCGCGGCGATCGCGTCGCCTGCCAGATTGATCGCCGCGTCCGGATCGCGATGGGCGCCACCCACCGGCTCCGCGACGATGACGTCGATGATTCCGAATTTCAGCAGATCCTGGGCGGTGATCTTCATATTTGTCGCGGCGTCCTCGGCGCGGGAGGAATCGCGCCAAAGGATCGCGGCCGAGGCTTCGGGCGTCGCGACGGTGTAGATCGCATGTTCGAGCATCAAAACCTTGTTGCAGCTCGCGATCGCTATAGCGCCGCCGGACCCGCCCTCGCCGAGAATGACCGCGATGCTCGGCACGCCGAGCAAGAGCGAAGCATCGGTCGCCCGCGCGATCGCTTCGGCTTGGCCGCGTTCTTCCGCGTCCACGCCGGGAAACGCGCCGGCGGTATCGACAAGCGAAACGACGGGCAAACCGAAACGGTCGGCAAGCTGCATGAGTCGCACCGCCTTGCGATAGCCTTCCGGCCGCGCCATGCCGAAATTATGCTTAATGCGTGCTTCGGTGCCGGAGCCTTTTTCCTGCCCAAGAACACAGATCGCACCACCGCGAAACCAGCCGAAACCGCCGACGATCGCGGCGTCCTCGCCAAACTGCCGGTCGCCCGACAAGGGCGTGAAATCGCGCACGAGAGCCTTGACATAATCGCAAAAATGCGGCCGTTGCGGATGCCGCGCAACTTGCGTCTTCTGCCAGGGCGTCAGATTGGCATAAAGATCGGCAAGCGCCTTCTCGGCCTTGGCTTCGAGCCGGGTCAGGTCCTCGCCGATGGCAACCGCGTCGCCCTTCGCCGCGAGTTCGCGCAGTTCCAGTACCTTGGCTTCGAGCTCGGCGACCGGTTTTTCAAAATCGAGATAGCTTCGCATTGCCGCCGGGGAGGTTATGCCAAGGATCGGACCCGCCTTGGCGCCGCCCCAAATTTCCGTCGGGGCGGCACAAGCAACGGAAATTGCGAACCGAAATCAACGCCGAATGCATGATCGGCCCTTGGTACTTCAGGAGCGCGGAAACTCGCTATTTTGGGCCGCGAAGTCAAGAAGCCGCGCCGGCGGTGCGCATGGTTTGGAGGCAGGCCCGCCTTAAGCCGCGTGCGAGGCGGGTTCGCCGGTCAACACCGCATAAAGCGCACTGACGTCGCGGGCGGCGCGAAGCTTCGCTGTAATTTTTGGGTCGCGGAGCACGCGCGCCATCCGCGCCAGCGCTTTCAAATGGTCGGCGCCAGCCGTCTCCGGTGCGATTAAAAGACAGATGAGATCGACCGGCGCGCCGTCGAGGGCATGAAAATCGATCGGGCGGGCAAGCCTCGCGAAAATCCCGAACATCGTTTTTGCCGCGGCGAGCTTGCCGTGAGGAATGGCGATTCCTTCGCCGATTCCGGTCGAGCCGAGGCGCTCGCGCTGGAGCAAAACATCAAAAATTTCCCGCGGCGCAAGGCCGGAAATCAAGCCCGCCCGATCGCTCAGTTCTTGAAGCGCGTGCTTCTTCGAGTTCACCTTGAGGGAAGGAACAATCGCCTCGGGGGTGATCAATTCGGTCAGCAGCATGGTTTGAAACAGTCCGGTCCGCGTCCGCCGTTGGGACATAACTTGGATGGTCGAAGGCCGAGCCGGGGGCGAGCCGTTGCCTCCCGCGAGGCACAGGTTTCACTCCCGGCCTAGGTCGATCCAGCCGATATTTCCGTCCGGGCGGCGATAGACGACATTGGTCCCCCCATCGGTAGCGCGACGAAAGACAACGACTTGGGTATTGGTCGAATCGAGTTCCATCGCAGCCCGGGAAACGGTCATCTCCCTGACCCTCGATGATGGCTCGGCAATGACCGCCGGATGGCGATCGAGTGTTTCGCCTTGCTCCGCCCGTGGCCCGTTGGGTTGCGTGCCGGAAGCCTTTGCGCCCAAAAATTCTTCTTGCTTGGTCCAGTCGTCCGCCGCCGTGCTGGCGTGATGATCCAAGAGACGCTCTCGATGGCGCCGAATCTGATTTCCGATGAGGTCCGCGGCGTGATTGAAGCTGGCGTATGGCTCATGCGCCTGGGCGTCGGCCTGCAGCGTTACGCCGGACATCAGGTGCAAGGTACAATCGGCCCGGAATCCCGACCCTTCCGGTTCAATCGTTACATGCCCGGCGGCCGGTCCAGCCCGGTATTTCGCCACGGTGGAATCGATTCGCGCCTCGATGTGCGCGCGAAAAGCTTCGCCAATGTCCAAATTCTTGCCCGAGACGCGCAAACTCATTGCCCATTCTCCTTCACCGGCGCCGCCCGCCATTTCCGCCGGCGCATCTTACTCTCAACGGCCGGAACGAATGGCCGTCGATCCCAGCCCTCATTAACGCTCTTGATCTCTGATGTAGGAAAAAATTCCAGAAATTCACATGAGAAAGGCAGTCCCGGACTCGCCCAAGCGAAGCTTGGCAGAATGCCCAACAGCTCTCGATTCCTTCATTTTAGCGCATGTCACGGCTGGTAGCATGCTCCAAATGGCGGTCAATGCGAGCGAACCTTGCGGCCGCAAACTCATTGGTTCTTGGGTTTCGCGCGGGTTAGGCAAGGTCGCCCGCCGCATCAACTCCTCGCCTTTTCGCGCCGGCGTTCCACGGAGGAGGGGATTTTCAGGCTTTCGCGGTATTTGGCGACGGTGCGCCGGGCGATATCGACATTGGCCTCCTTAAGCCTGACGACAATTGCGTCGTCCGACAGAATTTGCGAAGGACTTTCCTGGTCGATCATCTGTCTGATCCGGAACCGTACCGATTCGGCCGAATGCGCGGCGCTGCCGTCATGCGCGGCGATCGAGGCCGTGAAAAAATATTTGAGTTCGAAGAGACCGCGCGGCGTCGCCATATATTTGTTGGAGGTGACCCGGGAGACCGTGGATTCATGCACCCCTACCGCCTCCGCGATCGTCTTGAGATCGAGCGGGCGCAACCATTCGACGCCATGCGCCAAAAATCTATCTTGCTGGCGCACGATTTCGCTGGAAACTTTCAGAATCGTACGCGCCCTTTGTTCGAGACTCTTTGTCAACCAATTGGCCGTTTGACGGCAAGCCGAGATAAAATTCCGGTCCGCCTCCTTCCCCTTGCCAACCCGCGTCGTATAGCTGTGATTGACCAGAATGCGGGGAAGAACGTCCGAGTTGAGTTCGACGTGCCACGAGCCGTCGGGCAGCGGCCGAACGAGGACATCGGGCAGGACGGGCGCGATCGACCCGCCGCCGAAGGCACGCCCGGGCTTGGGATCGAGCCGCCGGATCTCACCCAGCATGTCGAGTATGTCCTCTTCGTCGACTCTGCAAATCTTGCGCAGCGCCGCGAAATCGCGTTTTGCGAGCAGGTCCAGATGGCGGACGAGCGCTTGCATCGCCGGGTCGAACCGGTCGCGCTCACGCAATTGGATGGCGAGGCATTCGGCAAGATCGCGGGCGCCGACGCCGGAAGGATCGAACCCTTGGATGAGGCGGAGGATGCGTTCCACCTGTTCCAGCGGCGAATGGAGACGCGCCGCGATCTCGTCGAGCGAACCCGTGAAATAGCCGTTGTCGTCGATCGAGTCAATCAAGACCTGACCGGTCAGCCGGTCCGCCGTCGCGGCCGTGGCGAGCCCCAATTGCATTTCCAGATGATCCTTTAGATTGGCCGGTGCCGCGATATAGGCTTCGAGGCTTGCCGCGGCGCCGTCAGCGGTCCCGCCTGGCGGCCCGGACCACGGGATTGCCGAGAGACCCAAGCCACCCGCCCCCAGACAGTTTTCGCCCGGCGCCGTCGCCCGGCCGTCGTCGAAACTGTTCGACAATTCGGTGCCGAGGGTTGCTTCGAGCGCCTCGCGGTTCGTAGTCAAGAACGCCGAGCTCCAGTCGGCCTCGCTTGCCTCGTTGAACTCCTCCCCCGGCGAATTCCCCGCGGGATCGATCCCACCATCGAGGCCCGCGCCATCGAAGTCAGGCGGCTCGGGGCTGTCCTCGGCCCGTTCGAGCAAGGGGTTGCGCTCGAGTTCCTCCTCGATGAAGGCTGTCAAATCGAGATTGGAAAATTGGAGAAGCTTGATGGCTTGTAAGAGCTGCGGCGTCATTACCAGCGACTGGCTCTGGCGCATGACGAGCTTTGCGGTAAGAGCCATGTCTTCGTGAAACCCTCAAATGAACGCCGCGAGACCATCACAAGGGCGATGGTCCCGATCGCCAGTCCGTTTCTTGCCCTTGGTTTTTTGATATAGCACAAAACATCCATGCGTCCACAAGAGTCACCTTTCGACGTCTCTCGCCTTTCGGACCGCTCGGCATCAGTGATTGCACGCCGAGCTGCTGTTGCAGTCATAGGATCGGACAATGAACAGCCCGTGCCCGAACCGGACATATTCCCGACGCGTGATTGATCCTTGGAAATCGTCTGTCTCCTGTTCGCGACAGCGGGACTCGAATGGTTCATGCCTGGAAAATCATATCAATCAGGACGAATGGGCGCATCAGTCGGAGCCAATCGGACTTGCCTGCCGGCCGGTGGCAGCAAAACACATCCTGTCGCAGGAGTTGATGACCTTTGCACGTTCCAGGGGACGCGCGATTTCCGGTACGACAACGCGTGCCAGGATTCCCCGAACGCCCTCAAGGACTTGGGGCTAGGGGTTCGGCGAAATCCAAGAAAGCGCTCGGCGCCCTATTACCAATAGTTCCGAAAGAACTCCAACGGCAGTATCGGCAAAGTTCCCTCGTGCCGTTTGGGAGAAATCACGGGCGTTTATTGGCAGTAATGGCAGTGAGTCGCTGTACGACAATGGTTCGGTGTGCCCGTTCCGCGCGCTTTCGCCAATGGTTTGGGCCGGGGGAGGCGGCAGCGCAGTCGGGGCCTTGCGCGGCGCGGAGCCGAACTCTTGAAGCTCGCTCTCGACGGCGAAGAGAACTGCGTTCTCGATGCCCTGAACGCCGCTTCGCACTAGCCAGACCGCCTGACGACGCGCGAGCCCGTTGAGCAAGCCTTTGAGATTCATCGCGACTTCAGCCGGCAGCGCGTCAACATCGGCGTTATTGATCTCACTGGCCTCGCCGCGCCCGGGCTTGGCGAGACGTAGCAGCGCCTTTCTCGCTCTGATCTCGTTCGGATCCGCCTTATTATCTGCCAGATCGATCGGTCCACCGATCGCAATTTTGCCCCGGGGCCGCCAGCGATATTTGTAGAAATCGG
>DATARJ010000154.1:0-1695 GCA_036264205.1 Methylocella sp. | reverse complement strand
CGGAAAGATGCCTGCTCGAGAACATCGATGCAATGCACCGTTGCATCTGGATGCGTTGCAATGTTTTCGAGCAGCCATACCGTGGCGCGGCCTTCATAACACCCGATCTCCAATATCCGGCATGGCGTATCCGCGAGATGCGCGAGATATTTGGTAAAATGCTTTTCGTTTCCGCAAAACCAATCCGTCGTAAAATTGAACCTCTCGGGCGCTTTTTGAAACTGAGTTTCCAATTTAGGCGGGCTCGATAGAAACTTACTAAAAAACATAGGAAATAGTCCGCCTGAAGGCAACGAGCCGGTTGTCGTTACACCCGCTCGATGATCGTAGCGGTGCCCATTCCCGCCCCGATGCAAAGCGCGATGAGCGCGGTTCCCTTCCCGGTGCGTTCGAGTTCGTCGAGGGCGGTGCCAAGCAGCATGGCGCCGGTCGCGCCGAGCGGATGGCCCATCGCGATTGCGCCGCCATTGACATTGAGTTTTGCCGCATCGAGATCGAAAGCCTGGAGATAACGCAGCACGACCGAGGCAAAAGCCTCATTGACCTCAACAAGATCGATGTCGGCGAGCGTCATTTTCGCGCCGGCCAAAACTTTCTTAGTGACATCGATCGGGCCGGTCAGCATCATCGCCGGTTCCGAACCGATATTCCCGAAGGCCCGAATCTTTCCACGCGGTTTCCGAGCCATCGCCTCGCCAGCCTCGGCCGAGCCGATGAGAACGGCCGCCGCGCCATCGACAATGCCCGACGAATTGCCGGCATGATGAACGTGCACGATCCTTTCCACTTCGGGGTGGGCGTCGATAGCGACCGCGTCGAATCCACCCTGTTCTCCCATCATCGTGAACGAGGGTTTCAGCGCGGCGAGCGACTGCATATCGGTCGAAGGCCGCATGTGTTCGTCTCGATCGAGTAAAGCGATGCCGTTGATGTCGCGCACCGGCACGACCGAATTTTTAAAGCGGCCCTCGCTCCAGGCTTTTGCCGCGCGTTGTTGCGACGCCACCGCGTATTGATCGACGTCGTCGCGGGAGAATCCGTATTTTGTCGCGATGAGATCGGCAGAAATCCCTTGCGGCATGAAATAGGATTTGATCGCGATGGCAGGATCGACCGGCCAGGCTCCGCCCGAGGCGCCGATGCCGACCCGGCTCATCGATTCGACGCCGCCGCCGACGGTCAGTTGATGCTGGCCCGCCATCACTTGCGCGGCGGCGAAATTGACCGCGTCGAGGCCGGAGGCGCAAAAGCGGTTGATCTGAACCCCCGGCACATGGTCGCCATAATCGGCGGCGAGCGCCGCCGCCCTGGCAATGTCGCCGCCCGCCTCGCCGACGGGATCAACGCAGCCGAGCACGACATCGTCGACGAGGTGCGTGTCGAGACCGCCACGCTCCTTGATTGCTCCCAGCACTGTCGTGGCGAGCCCAAGGGTCGAGACCTCGTGCAAGGCGCCGTCGGGCTTGCCGCGCCCGCGCGGGGTACGGACATGATCGTAAATGAAAGCTTCGGGCACGTTCGTCCTCCAGGTCTTGGTTCGCATGGTCACGCGGCGCGCGCCAAAATCAAAACTGCTCGGCCGGCAGCGCCATCATCGTTCCAGCGCCGGCCGAGATGCGGGCGAGATGGGCGCTTGTCTCGGGCATGATGCTCTCCATGAAATATTTGCCGGTGAGCAGTTTCGCTTCCATCGCG
>DATARJ010000110.1:0-2219 GCA_036264205.1 Methylocella sp. | reverse complement strand
GCTTCGGCTTCACCGATGCCTTCAGCGAGACCCATGACTGGTATGCAAGCACGTATCTCGCAATCGATCAGGGGCCGATCGTGATCATGATCGAGAATTACCGGACCGGACTTTTGTGGAAGCTTTTCATGTCCGATCCCGATGTCAGGACCGGGCTGGCGCGGCTCGGCTTTTCCAGCCCGCATGTGAGCTAGGAGACAAGTTGATGGCAATGGCCGGGGCGACTACCGGGGGCGCTCGGGGCGACGAAAAAAATCCTTTGCTCGATTGGATGGCGCGCCAAAGCGAGGTTTCAGCGGCGGCGATACTGCGCCCCATTTCGGCGACGCATCTCGTCAAGGAGCGGCTCGGGTTTGGCCAGACGATCCGGCCGGCGCCGGGATCCGTGTTGGCCTCGGCCGCGCTTGGCTCCTCGGACCCGGACCCCGATTATTTCTTCCATTGGCTGCGCGATTCGGCGCTCGTCATCGATGCCTTGCGGCATGTGATTGCCGAGGGAGCCTTCGCCGGGGAGGGGCTTTCCCATTTCAAGGAGTTTGTCGCGTTCAGTCTCTCTCTCAATCGTCTTGACGGGGCCGGTTTTTTGCGGATTGCCGGCGATTTCAGGAAAAACATCGCTCCTTTTTTTTTGCAATATGTGCGGGACGATAACGATCTTCGCAACATCACCGGGGATCGTGTTCTTGGCGAGCCGCGGTTCAACCCGGACGGGACGCTCGACATCTCCAAATGGTCGCGCCCGCAACACGACGGCCCAGCCCTGCGGGCTCTCGCCCTGATGCGCTCTTGGTCCCTCGATGGCCTCGATGGCCAAGCCCGCGCGTCCATGCGCGAGCTTATCCTAACCGATCTCGGCTTTCTCGTCCGGCATTGGCGCGAGCCCTGTTTCGACATTTGGGAGGAAGAGTTAGGCCACCATTATTACACACAGCTGATGCACCACGCGGCGCTCGCTGACGGCGCTTCTTGGATGGAGGAAGCTGGCGTAGACGAACCCCCGCGCGCGCAAGCCTGCCTCGCGGCGGCGCAAGAGATCGCAAAATCGCTGGACGAATACTGGTCCCCAGCCAAAGGCTTTTACGCAAGCCGCCGCGGCATCGCGAACGGGGTGGCCGGAAAGGAACTTGATTTCGCGACGATTCTCGCGGTGATCCACGCCGCGCGGGGGGAGGGAGCGCACAGCGTTCTCGATCCGAGGGTCATGGCGACCCTTGCGCGGCTCGAGGAACTCTTTGATGCAAGCTATGCGATCAACAGACGCCGTCCGGAAACCTCGGGCCCCGCCATGGGGCGTTATGCGGGCGACCGTTACTTCAGCGGCGGCGCCTATTATTTTTCAACGCTCGGCGCGGCCGAATTTTACTATGCACTCGCCGAAGCGATGGCAGGCGCGGCGGTCCCGGAAACAGCGGACAATGAGAAGTTCCTGCTTCGGCTTTGTGCGGCGGATGATTCCTTTGCTCTCCCGCGACCGGCGCCAGAGCATCGAAAACGCCGTTTCGAGGCCTTGCTCCGGCGCGGCGATCAATTCATGGCAACCGTAGCGGCCTATACCCCGGCCTCTGGGGAGCTTTCGGAGCAATTCGACCAAGCAACCGGCGTACAGACCTCGGCCAAGTCGCTTGCCTGGAGCCACGCGGCCTTGATCACGGCGGTTGCGCGCCGGCGGGCCGCCCTTCGCACCGGCGTCGCGCTCTCGCAGTCCGGCGCGGCGCCGTGATCGACAAGCTCGAGTTCTTGATAGCGTTGGCGCGGGAACGCAATTTTAGCCGCGCTGCTGAAAGCTGCGGGGTGACCCAGCCCACCTTATCGGCGGGCATCAAACAGCTCGAAGACACATTGGGAGTGCTGCTCGTCAATCGCAGCTCGCGCTTTTACGGACTGACAGCGGAAGGCGAGCGCGTGCTCGAATGGGCGAGGCGCATCGTTAGCGACGCGCGCGCCATGCGCCAGGATGTTCATGCCTCCAAGACAGCGCTCGCCGGTCATTTGACGCTCGCCGCCGTGCCAACCGCGCTCCCCATGGCGGTCGAACTCACGACGCCTTTCCGGGCAAAACATCCGGACGTCCGATTTACGGTTCTTTCAAAAACGTCCCGCGAAATCCTGTCTATGCTCGACGATTTCCAGATCGACGCAGGCCTCACTTATTTCGACAACGAGCCGCTCGGCCAGCTCCACACGGTGCCACTTTATCGGGAGCGGTACATTCTATTGAC
>DATARJ010000095.1:0-1577 GCA_036264205.1 Methylocella sp. | reverse complement strand
TCACGTGCTTTCGCACGGTCTGCATTATGCCTCCTGCGTCTTCGAGGGCGAGCGCGCCTACGGCGGACGTATTTTTAAATCGGGCGAACATTCCGAGCGGTTCAAAACCTCGGCGGAGCTGCTCGATTTCGAGATTCCTTAATCCGTGGCGGAACTGGACAAGGCGAAGCAGCTCGTCGTCGATAAGAACAACCTGCCAAACTGCTACGTCCGCCCAATTGCCTGGCGGGGCAGCGAAATGATGGCGGTCGCGGCGCCGAATTCAACGATCAACGTCGCCATTGCCGTTTGGGAGTGGCCGAGCATGTTCGACATCGAGCAAAAAATGCAAGGCGTTAGGCTTGATATCGCCGACTATCGGAGGCCCGATCCTACGACCGCGCCGGCCCGGGCGAAGGCCGCCGGGCTCTATATGATCTGCACCATCTCGAAACACCGCGCCGAGCGGCGCGGCTATGCCGACGCGATGATGCTCGATTGGCAGGGGCGGGTCGCCGAATGCACCGGCGCCAATATTTTCTTTACTGCGAAGGGCGTGATCCACACGCCGATCGCCGATTGCTTTCTCGACGGGATCACGCGGCGCACGGTCATCGACCTCGCGAAGCGGCGCGGCATCGAGGTGATCGAGCGGCGTATCATGCCGGAGGAGCTGTCCGGCTTCGAGGAATGTTTCATCTCGGGCACCGGCGCCGAGGTCACCCCCGTTTCCGAGGCGGGCCCCCACAAGTTCACGCCGGGCGCAATGTCCCGCGCGATGATCGACGACTATTCCGCCGAGGTGCGGCCAAGACAAAAGGCGGCCTGAGCCGGGAACTGATCGCCGTTTCGCCGGTCACCTACAGGGGCGGCACCAGCAGCGATACGGGCCGCACCGGCGGACGTATCCTGGCGGACAATATGGCCCCCAGCCTTGGCATGCGGCTTCCTGTCTCGGCGTGGTAGCGCCGGGGAGACCTTTCGATGGCCCCGGACCGCTCATTGCATTGACGCTCCAGCCGAGGGAACTCAGGCAGAGGATGGCGGCAGATGCGGCCATCGTCATGGCGAGCTTGTGCATGGAGTTCTCCCATCATCGCGGTGTCAGCTTGCAAGGAAGGGACTCGAGGTTCCCGCGCGCGATCCGTGGGCGCCGTCGCAACTTGTGCCGGACTGGAGTTTGGCGCAGTCTCCAGCAGTAGTACCGCGTCGTGCAGCGAGGAGTCAATGATTCGCGGATCGACGATTATTCCGCCGAGGAGCGCCTACAAGGTGGCAAGAGCCGGGACCAGGCGAGCGTGGTTTTCATCTAAATTGAAAACGCCCGGGATCTTGGACCTCGACGTCCTAGGGCCAAATCGACGTGGCCTCTCGACCTTCCTCGACAATGCGCCGACGTATCTTGTGTATTTTCAACTCGCCGGCGGCAACCGCGCAGCGTGGGCGATTAATAGCCCTCGCGCGCGGCGCCATCGATTGCCGCGACAAATGCGCAAATCCGGTTAATCGATTCCTCGTCGAGCAGAAGCGGCGCATGGCCCTGACCCTCGACGATAAGGATCTCCGCACCCTTGTGCCTGCCAGCCATTTCCCGAAGC
>DATARJ010000048.1:0-7503 GCA_036264205.1 Methylocella sp. | reverse complement strand
TTGCCGCATGGTGTGCGCGCTGTTCACAACGACGTGTCCGGCTTCATTTTCGCGTCGGCCGGCGTCACTTACGCCGTCTTGCTCGCGTTCGTGGCCGTGGCCGTCTGGCAAAATTTCGCTCAAATCGACAGTCAAGTGCAGACGGAAGCCAATCTCGTAGGTGATCTATATCGCGACACTGTGGCGTTTCCAGAACCCTCCGCTTCACGATTGCGGCACTTTCTCTTTGTCTACGCGGAAATCGTCGTGCAGGACGAGTGGCCGGCCTTGGCCGCCGGACGTGCAGACGAAGCCCCGGGTTGGCAATTAATGGACAAGTTTCACACCGAGCTTCTGCAATTTCAAGCAAATGACGGAAGCGTCGGCGTCATGCGCGCCGACGCCGTCAAAACCTTGAACCAACTTTACGACGCGCGCCGCGGCCGCTTCCACGCCGCGACCTCGGAATTGCCCCCGATCTTGTGGTGGAATCTCATTGCCGGAGCTGTGATGTTAATGATGTTTACCTATCTTTTCGGCGCGCCACGCCTATGGATGCATCTGGCTATGGTGTCGCTGCTTGGAAGTTTGATTGGCCTCATTATGGCGCTCGTCGTCTTACTCAATAATCCGTTCCGAGGACAGAACCATGTGTCCATTGCGCCATTCCATAGTCTCGTAAAGTCCGTCGAGGCGATGGCATATCCTCACGATTAGCGTAACGTCGATTTTGCCTATTTGGCCGGCGAGAGTTGTAGACATTCAGGCGGGCTAAAAAACGTGACCAGAATATTACCAGCGCAAAAGCCGCCCCCCCGCTAGCGCGCCCCCCATCACAACGAAGCTTATCGCCAAACTATACCAGGTGGCGACGAAAAGCGGCGAATCGTCCGGGCAATGCGTGGCATAAAGCGCCGCGCCGATTGCCCCGGCGAAGAGGCCGCCCGCCGCTCCGGCAAGGGCGGGATGCTCCGGTGCGCCTTGACGCAAGGCCAGCAAGGCGGCAACGAGCGGGGCGGCGGCAAGAAAAGGGATACTCTTCAAGCAGAATATCGCATTGGAGCCGATGAGTCTCTGGCCCCATTCGGCCGCCGGCACAGCGAGGAACTCCGCCAGGTTGGCGGCGACCAGCAAGGCCGGCACGATCGCCAGCATGAGGCTTATGCGGCGGATATCCGCGCCGGGCCTCGCAATGCGCGCGACCAACGCGCCGGAAAGGGCAGCCAGCAAGAAGGTGAGGCAAAGCTTGAACAGAAGCCGGGGTTCGCCGAGCAGGGTCAAAAGATGCGGCCGAAGCCCGAGCACCGCGAAATGGAGTCCCAACGCAATCGCGACACCCGAAATCAAGGCAAGCGCCAAGGCCCGACCGAGCGGCATCGCCCGGATTTCGTTGTCGGCGGCAAGGGCACGGATGAGATCGCCGGTTTTCACGTCCCCTCTCCATTGAATTTCGCGGCGAGCGCCGCTAATCCGCGATGCAGGGCCACCCGGACGGCGCCATTGGTCATCGAAAGACGCGCCGCCGCCTCGCTAATCGATGCACCATCGATGGCAATGGCCCGCACGACCTTGCGTTGTCCGGCCGGCAAGCATTCGAGATGACGATCGACGGCGGCGACAAGCATGCTCGGTCCGCTGTCTTCCGCGGCCAAGATTTCGGCGAAGCCGTCGAGAGGAAGATCGATCCGGCGGCCGCGCCGGCGCAGCGTGTCGATCATTTTATGGCGCGCGATGGCACGAAGCCACGGACCAAGCGGCGCATCCTCGTCCCAGCTTTGCCGCTTGAGATGAATGGCGAGCAGCGTCTCCTGCACAACGTCCTCGGCGTCGGTATCGGCCATTCCGGCACCGGCAAGGCCCCGGCGCGCGATCCTGCGAAACACCGGAGTCAATTCCAGCAGGAGACGCCGGTAGGAATCCGCGTCGCCGGCATTGCCGGCACGCATCAGCAGGACCCACTCCTTTTCCCGTTCATCGCCGCGCAAAACGATCCTTGCATAAATTCGGCCGCCGCCAGCCTGTCGTTACACCTTCTATGCGGCCTCGTTATCACGTTTTTGTCATGGAAAATATCCGCCGCTAAGCGTAACGCCCGCGCTCGCCCCTGCGTAGAAGAAGGCGTAGGAACGGAATGTCGCTTCTACTGGCGGGGAGGGGAGGACATCTGATTCCCCGTAACGATAACCAGCTCTAGTTTGTGAAGAAGGGACCACGCATGATCAACAAAATCGAAATCACCCCCGCCACGCTCGCCGCCGCGTTTGCCTCCGCACTTACGCTCCTTGCTTCGTCCGCCTCGGCGGGTCCGGTCGCGGATCAGCCATCCAAGGAAAAATGCTATGGCATTGCGTTGAAAGGGCAAAATGATTGCGCGGCCGGTGCCGGCACCACCTGCGCGGGCACATCGAAGGTGGATTACCAGACCAATGCCTGGAAATATGTCGCCAAAGGTACGTGCGAGTCCATCGCCACCCCCAAAGGCCACGGCTCTTTGACCGCTCGATAGTTAGTTCGAATCGGCGCCCGGCAGATCAGACAGAAAAGCAAAAAAATCTGGGGATTATATGGAGCCCGGGCGTTGACGCGCCCGGCATTTTTCACTCGCGACGCGCGAACCGCCCGCGCGGCTCAGTTGCACAGCCTCGCCATGCGGGCGCGCTCATGCTTGCGGCTGCGGCTCCAATCCTCCGGGCTCGGGGCCCGGCTTCGGCCGAACAACGCCGGTGGTCGGGACGGGGGAGCCACGCAACGGCGGTTCACGATCGTCGCTTGTATCGCGCACCGGAGCATGCCCCTTCAAAAGCTCTTTGATCTCTTCGCCGGTAAGGGTCTCATATTCGAGGAGACCTTTGGCAAGAGTTTCGAGATCTTCCCGCTTCTCGATAATGATCCGGGTTGCTTCGGCGAGTCCTGCCTCCACCAGACGGCGCACTTCCGCGTCGATTTTCTGGGCCGTGGCCTCGGAGATTGTCTGCTGGCGGCCCATGGTATAGCCGAGGAAAACCTCCTCCTGATTTTCGCCATAGGTGACGGTGCCGAGTTCCGGCGAGAAGCCCCAGCGCGTCACCATGGCGCGGGCGAGCTTGGTCGCCGCCTCGATGTCGGATTGCGCGCCCGACGTTATCTTATCCTTGCCGAAGATAATTTCCTCGGCAACCCGGCCGCCCATGCAGATGGCAAGCCGCGATGTCATTTGTTCGAAACTCATCGAAAGCTTGTCGCGCTCGGGGAGCTGCATGACCATGCCGAGGGCGCGTCCGCGCGGAATGATGGTCGCTTTGTGCACCGGGTCGGTGGCGACCACATTGAGGGCGACGATCGCGTGCCCGCCCTCGTGATAGGCGGTCAGCATTTTCTCTTGCTCGGTCATGACCATGGTGCGGCGCTCGGCGCCCATCATGATCTTGTCTTTCGAATCCTCGAACTCGGACATGGTGACGAAGCGTTTGGCGCGCCTTGCCGCCAGCAAGGCCGCCTCGTTGACGAGATTCATGAGGTCGGCACCGGAAAAGCCTGGCGTGCCGCGCGCCACCGTCCGCAAATCGACGTCCGGCGCGAGAGGCACCTTGCGGACATGGACCTTGAGGATGCGCTCGCGCCCGACGATATCGGGGTTCGCTATGACAATCTGGCGGTCGAAGCGGCCGGGGCGGAGAAGCGCCGGATCGAGCACGTCGGGACGGTTCGTCGCCGCGATTATGATGATGCTCTCGTTGGGCTCGAAGCCATCCATCTCGACGAGGAGCTGGTTCAAGGTCTGCTCGCGCTCGTCGTTGCCGCCCCCGAGGCCGGCGCCGCGATGGCGGCCAACGGCGTCTATTTCATCGATGAAGACGATGCAAGGCGAGTTCTTCTTGGCCTGCTCGAACATGTCACGGACGCGGCTCGCGCCGACGCCGACGAACATTTCCACGAAATCCGATCCGGAAATCGTAAAGAAAGGCACGTTGGCTTCTCCCGCGATGGCGCGCGCAAGCAGCGTCTTGCCGGTCCCGGGCGGGCCGACAAGCAAAACGCCGCGCGGGATTCGCCCGCCAAGCTTCTGGAAGCGTTGCGGGTCGCGTAGGAATTCGACGATTTCTTGGAGGTCTTCCTTGGCCTCGTCGACGCCGGCGACGTCCTCGAAAGTATAGCGCCCATGCGCCTCCGTCAGGAGTCTCGCCTTGGACTTGCCAAATCCCATCGCCTTGCCGCCGGCGCCCTGCATTTGCCGGGAAAGAAAGATCCAGATGCCGAGAATGGCAATCAGCGGCAGCCCGTTGACGAGAAGCGTCATCAACCAATTGGTGTTTTCCGACGGAGGCTTGGCGGTGATCGATACGTTTTTCTTATAAAGGCTCTGGACCAGCGACGGGTCGTTTGGCGCATAGGTCGCAAAGGCGCGATTGTCGGTGAAATGGCCCGTGATCTCATTGCCCGCGATCGTGACCTCCCGGACATGGCCTTGGTCAACTTCGTTCAACAGCTGGCTAAAGGCGATGTCTTGCGACGGAACCCGCTGCCCAGGGTTTTGAAACAGCATGACGAGCGCGACGACGAGCAGGATAATGATCACCCACAGGGCGAAATTCCGGAAATTCGGATTCATCTTCGTTCCCGCTAAGCATCGTACCGGCTCAAAGGCCGTCGCCGGTTGAAACGGCACCCCTTGTCAATTGGGCGTTTGTTCAATGTAAGCCTGGTTTTCGTCCTTGCCAAGTGAGACTTGCATCACGCTCAAGTGAGCCTTACATCATTCCGCGGACCTCGCCTCGAAGCTACGGGGAGGTTTTCTTACCCGCCGCGCGCCTTCCTTCACAATGACAAGAATGCGGTTGCTTTGCAGCCGCAACGCCGCCCCGCCCAAGGTTGCCGTGCACGGAATTCCGGCGTGCAGCGCTTGGCCGAACCGCAGCGCCAGAGCTTCGAGGCGCTCAAGCCGAAGCGGCTTGCACCCACTTATCAATTTTAGTTCATCGGCAAAGAATCGTAAAAGAATCTCTTCCGGCTCGTCGGCGAGCGCCGATATGTCGGCTCGAAATCCGCCTGGCTCGCGCCGCGCCGCGAGACCAGCGCGGACCGCGCACGCGCGGGCGGCAAGCGCAGCGTCCGCCCTTGCGGCCCGGCGGCCGAGCCTAAGCAAGGCGGCGCGGCCAAGACCTTCATCCGCGAGCAGGTCCCCGAGGCGTCGTATCCTGGTTTTCGCATAGACAGGGTCATTGTTCGACGGATCGTCGAAAAAAGGATGCGCCTTCGATTCGCAGAAGGCGGCGAGCTCCGCCTTGGCATGGTCCAGCAAGGGCCGCGCGAGGATCAACCCATTGCGTTCGCTCGAGCGTGCCATTCCGGAGAGCCCCGAAACACCGGTCCCGCGCAGCAACCGGAACAGAATCGTTTCGGCTTGATCGTCGGCGTGATGCGCGGTCATGACGTGATCGGCGCCAATCCTGGCCGCGTATTCGAACAAGAGTTCATAGCGGGCCTCGCGGGCGCGCTCCTGAATTCTGGATTTTGGCTTGACGCCATCCCAGACTAGGATGGCGTGCGGCAGCGCCAGCCCGGCGGCCCAGCGGGCGACCATTTCGGCCTCGCCGCGCGAGTCCTTGCGCAATCCGTGGTCGACGGTCGCGACATATAGCGGGGGCGGCGCGGCGCGCCCGCGCGCCCACTCCGCCGCGAGCAGCATCATGGCGACCGAATCGGGGCCGCCGGAAACGCCAAGAACGATTCCTTGCGCGGCCTCCCATGGGCCGAAAAGAGCTGCGATGTCGCTGGTGGAGAATTCCGCCTTGCCTGGCGCGCGGGACTGTGTTTTGGGGGATCTGGCGCGGCGCTTGCGCGCAAAGAGTGCGTAAGACGTGGCGAGATCGGGTCTATCGCAGATCAGCATTGGGCGCGCTTGGCCTCCCGTTCGGCGCCTGTCTTGACCGTGGCCGGCGCATTTGGATATTTCCGCGCGATTTCGCCATAGGTAGCACAGGCTTGCTCCTTGGCGCCAAGGGCGTTCAGCGACTGGCCGAGGCGCAACAGGGCTTCCGGCGCACGCGGCGAATTGGCGTAGTGCGTCGATATCTTCAGATATTGTTCCGCCGCCTCGGGCTGCCGGCCGCGCTGGTAGAAGCTTTCGCCGAGATAATAGGTCGCGTCGGACGCCATTTTGCTGTTGGGATTCTTTTCAAGAAACCCGGCAAAGCCCTTTTCCGCGTTTTCATATGCTCTTTGTTTGAAATAGCCCAAAGCAATGTCGAATTGCTCTTTCGCGGGATTGGGCGCCATGGCGATGACCGTGCCGCCCGGCGTGGTGATGCCGGACGCCGGGACTTTGGTGGCCGCGATCGGCGGCGCCGGCGTTGTTAGCGGCGGCCCCGCTGTGCGGGAGCCGCCATTGGAGAGATCGAGCGGCGCGCCAGGTTCGCTTCGATCGAGGGCTGCCGGGCCGCTTTCATTGGGCCGCCCGCCCGCCAGGTTCGTGCTCGCGGCCGGGGCGAGGCTTCCGAGCGGGCGGGGAGCCCCCGGGGCGCCCGGATTTTGGGATGGATCGAAAGCGTCGCCACGCCCGTTCGCGCGGGAGGATGCGATAGCGGCATTTTGCGGCCGGCCCCGGTCGTCCGCAATGATTTGGGTTTCGGGTGCTTCGCCGTGCTTCTGCGGGGGCTTGGCCAAGGGAGCGCCCTTCGCGCCGCCCTCGTGAAACCGGAAATCGACATCTTCCTGGAACTTCTTGAGTTGTTCCGCGAGTCCGCGGGCCTCGAACTGCATCTGTTCAATTTGCCCGCTGATCTGCCGCATCTGGCTTTCGAGCCGTCCGATCCGGACAACGAGACCCGCTGAATCCTGTTGCGTTCCATCCTGCTGCTCGAAGGGGACGTCCCCGGGCTCGCCGATTTCGCCAGGCGGACGGCCATATCCTTGGGCGATGCGAATCTCGTTTCGCGCCGCCGCGACTTGCGCGTCTAGCCGGACCATCCGTGCGTCCGGAGCAATCGCGGTCTCCGCGCGAGCGGCCACCGAAACAAACGCTCCAAACAGATTGGCCGCGACCATCGCGACAACGAAGAGCAAGGGTTCATCGAATCGGATCATACGGCAATATCCTCTCGCCTGGGCGGCTTACATCATAGGCAGGTTTTTCAGGCTAAATTTTGGACGGCGGCGTCTGTTCCGTCGAGAATGATGATTAAATTGGATCAAATAGTGCGGCTTTTTTGGAGATCGCGCCGAGGCAATGTGAGGGTCGCTTGCGCGCGACCCTCACATCGCGCCTCAAGCGTTACCGGATTCCCAGCCGCCAGTCGGGAAATTCCAAGCATGTCTCCGATCGCCCTCCAGCCTACTCCCGCTTTCGCAAAACGCGCCCACCTGATTTTGGAGAGCGGCTCGCACCGCGTCGACCGTCGCGACAGGGATTCGAGCAAATTGTTCATTCGTCATCGCTTCCCACGCCGTGGAAGCCGTGGGCGTCGCCTCCAGAATCTGGTGCAAACAGGTTGCGGGCCGATTCAATAATGGAACGAAGCAACTCTCTTCAGCGTTTATTGCTCCGAA
>DATARJ010000037.1:0-3774 GCA_036264205.1 Methylocella sp. | reverse complement strand
CGCATGACGAAGGTCGCCGCCGGAATTGACATTCGGCCTTCGTCCGTTACCTGCGAAACAATTGACTGCCATGGGCACCTCCTGTGGCCCAAAAGCGACACCCTGAACGGAACCACATTCCCTTTTGTGGAAATTTGGGATTGCCTATTGAACCTATCTTTTGCGTTGAATTTAATAGCGATGCACGGGGGGGCGATTATGTTTTACGACGCGCGGCTTCATCGCACGAGTCGCGCCATGGCGCTGCGATTTTGCGCTATTCTAGCTTTTCTAGCTTTTTGCATTTGTCTTGCGCCGTGCGCCGCAAGGGCACAATCGCCGGCTGCGGACGCCGTCGAGGCCGCAGTCCAAAATGCGTTTGAGGCCTTAGATAACGGCAGGGCACTGGGAGATCAACTAAGACAGACCAAATGCGTCTCGCCGGAGGCTTACTCACAGCTGGCTCGCCGTGCGGACCAAATTTTAACTGCTATGCGTCTTGCCGAGGAAGCACTGGATGCTGCTGCTAATGCTTCTACGTCGTCAAAATATGAGGGCGTTTCAGAAACAGCGTATCTCTTGGGGAAAAGCGCCGCATCGATGGAATATACCATCATAGGAGAACTCAGTCGCCTCAAGGCGTCACCGTGTCAGCCTCCGGAAACTCCACCGCCACCTCCACCTCCGCATGCACTGCCTCTGGTGACGGCCGGGCCTCCAGCGGGTGGAAATCCGCCGCCCGTCCTGACCTTGGATACAGAGAAGGTCTGTGCGCAGTGCCAAGCCATAGCCGACCACATCGCTTACATTCAAGGCCGCATCGATCAGTTGCGGCGCTCGCAGGCGAGCCTGCGTAGGTACGCCAATCTCAAAGACCCGAATATCCAGCGCGCCCTGAAAGAGGACGATGACAAGATCGCGGCTTATGAGGCGGAGATAGCCAAGCTTCAGGAGAGACTTAAGAAATGTCTGGAGCGTTGCAATCCGAAGCAAACAGGTTGGATCGGTGGGGGGAACACGCAATTCGCTCTCGTGATTTCGACGGACATAGTCGAAACTAGCAGCACAACAACCGTCACCAGCTCGACCGACAAACGGAAGACGAAATACGATCCAACTCAGGTGATGGTGAGCGGCCGTGCCGAAATTGGATCGTGGTTCGTGATGAGCCAAATGACATTTGCCGGTAGCCCTCACGGGAGCTTCAGCGATGTGTTTCCGGCAACACCCGCCCTCAATTTCACGGCAACCGTGAATTCTGGAAATGTCTATAGTTTCGAGGGCGACGCTGGTTACACTTTGTTCCGGACATCTGACTTCAGCGTCGGGGTGTTCGGCGGATACTATACGTTCAATGAATTCCTCTATGGCGTATTCCCTGGCTTTGCGGCCAACTTCTCTCTTTTAAGTGATCAGTGGAGTGCGGGCCAGGGTGGAGTGGTCTTCGACAAGAAATTTGCCCTCGGCACCATGCCGTTCGATCTCAGCATTACCGCCGCCGCTCTATCGGATCATCTGCGCGCTACTGCATTCGGTGCGAACGGTGCCGGCGCGCGAGCCAGCGGGATGCTGTCGTTTCCGCTCGGGCCGCTGAGCGCCAATATCTATGCTCAGTACACGGATCTAAATGCATCAGGTAGCACCGTCGGCGGCGTACCCTTGCGATATAATAATCAGAACTGGGCAGTGGGCGGCGGCATCAGCTATTCCTTCGGCGGGTTGTCCACCGCATCAACAGCCTCGATGGTCTTCAAAGCGCCGTCCAAATAGACTTAGCAGACTAAAGACCGCGTATCGCGTATTCGGCGATCGCCGGCCGGTTTCGCCGAGGTGCGTTTGGGCACAAAGCGGACATGCCGTGGTCGTCCGGCCATGTCGGCTTTGGGGTAAAGCCGACACGGAGAAATTATGAGTGCGCGCGCCCTAAAGCAAAAAATTCGGCGGGAGGTTTTTTACCGCCCGCCGGGGAGGACCACGGCAAACTGCAAATTCGGCCTGCGCGCTAGCGCGAGGCGACCACCGGCTTGGCCAATGGCCGGCGCGCAACAGCGGTCATCGGCACGAACCTGACTTCGCGGGCGGTGCCAAAGGGGTTGCGCGTATCGCGCAGGCAGGAGGCCTCCATATAGGGCCACGGCCGTTCCGAGCAATCGCCGGCGAGCGGCCGCGCGTCGGCGCGATCGGCCTTGCCGGTTGCCGACGGCGCTCCGGCCTCGACCTGCGGCGACAGGCTCGGCGCAAGCACCATGCACGCAGCGATGATCGCAGCCGCGACTATGGCGTAAACAGTCTTGAGCATGGACACCGTCCCCGGTTCGCAACCCGCTGCCGTCTGTGCCAACCAATCAACGTCGGCGCGGCGTTTCAGTTGCCCCTTGTTCGATTATTAGTCTCTTGCAACCCGACTTTGGTTTCCTTGATCAGCATCACAAAATCGCGGTTTTGTGTAACTTATTGAACTCAATAGTTAATTCATGAGGGTTTTGATTGTTTTGCCAAGGCTTTTGGCCTGCCGCCGGCGTGCCTCGGTGTCCGCAAGCGCCGCGTTGCGCGATCCGGCGCGAACGCGTCTTGCGGTTCATCCAGGCGCGGGCTAGACCGCCGCCATGCCGCGGACCGCGCTTTTTGCCGGATCGTTCGATCCCATCACCAACGGCCATCTCGACGTGGTCGCCAATGCCGTGCGCCTGGCCGACCGGCTGGTGCTGGCCGTGGGCATTCATCCCGGCAAGACGCCGCTGTTCTCGGCCGACGAGCGGCTGGCCATGCTGGAGGAGATTTGCGCGCCGGTGGCGCGCGCCGCCGGCTGCGCGCTGGCCTGCACGACGTTCGCCGATCTGGTCGTGACCGCGGCGCAGCGGGAGGGCGCCACCATCCTGGTCCGCGGCGTCCGCGACGCCACCGACTTCGATTACGAGATGCAGATGGCCGGGATGAACGCCGCCATGGCGCCCGGCGTGCAGACCGTCTTCCTGCCGGCTTCGCCCGCGGTCCGCCCGATCACCGCCACCTTGGTGCGCCAGATTGCCGGGATGGGCGGCGACGTCGCGGCCTTCGTGCCGGCGCCGGTGGCGTCGCGGCTGAAACGCAAATTCGCCAAGGCCTGAAACCGCTTCATCCGGGAGACGACATGATCCGCGTTATCGCTTGCCTGTTCGCGTTTGTTTTGGCCGCACCGGCCGCCGCGCAAAACCTCGCCAACCCCGCCGCCTTGAACGAGCCGGCGCCGGCGACCTACAAGGTGCAATTCGACACCTCCAAGGGCACGTTCGTCGTCGAAGTGCATCACGATTGGGCGCCGAACGGCGCCGATCGCTTCTACAATCTGGTCAAGAACGGTTTTTACGACAACGCCCGGTTCTTCCGCGTCGTCTCCGGCTTCATGGTGCAATTCGGCATCAACGGCGATCCAAAACTCTCGTCGGTGTGGCGCGAGGCGCGCATCAAGGACGATCCGGTGAAAGAGAGCAACAAACGCGGCTTCATCACCTTCGCCACGGCGGGTCCCAACACCCGCACCACCCAGGTGTTCATCAATTTCGCCGACAATTCCATGCTCGACAATCAGGGCTTTGCGCCGTTCGGCAAAGTGGTTTCCGGCATGAACGTGGTCGATGCGCTCTATGCCGACTACGGCGAAGGCGCGCCGCGCGGCCGTGGACCGGCGCAAGACCGCATCCAGCGCGAAGGCAACGCTTATCTCACTGCCGAGTTTGCCAATATGGACTACATCAAAAAGGCGACGATCGTGAAATAGCGCGTTGCCCGGATTTGCGACAACAGGAACGAAATCCA
>DATARJ010000386.1:0-3023 GCA_036264205.1 Methylocella sp. | reverse complement strand
CGTGCCTTGCCTATTGGGCAGGCCCGCCCGTCCGCCGTTGACCACGCCAATCCGCCTCAACCTATGTTTCGCGGTGGGGAAGCCGGTGGGAAAGGCCGCTTCGCGCCTTTGGTAATTATTCTTTAATCAATAAGTTAGCTTGAATATTGGTCGGAGTGAGAGGATTCGAACCTCCTGCCCCCTCGTCCCGAACGAGGTGCGCTACCAGGCTGCGCTACACTCCGCCGCGCGGATCCCTTATCCGGCCGCGCCCTTGCTGCGTGGATGTTATAACGGCCCCTGGGCGTGCCCGCAAGCCCGTGGCCACAAGGCTCACCGCGTAAAAGTCAGGTTATCGGCCAGGTATCGGACGGCCGCGACGAGCGGCTGAATCGGCGGGCCCGTCGCGATGCTGCGAGCCTAAGTTGGCGTTGCGTGCTCGTATCGGGAGTCCTTTAGAAGCCAACCAGTCAGCGGCAATTTACAGTTGGTTGCCGGTGTTTGGTAACCTGGATGCCGCGGCTCCGAATTCCGCGCCATTAACCTCGGGACTTTCGGCGGCGCGAACGGTCTATCGTTTGGGGAGAAAATATGAAATATTTGCGGCGGTCCCATGCCCTCTCGAGCGCCAATCCCATTGGCGCCCGCGAATAATGCGAGAATGTCGTTGCGGGCGAGCTGGCGCCGCCGATTCGAAGTCGTGGCCCAAGTTGCGGGCTTTGCGGCCCAGAAACCTGGACCTGGGAATGAAGAAGGATGAGACGGAAACCAGTCTGTCGAACCGAGGGCTCCCAGATTCGCGCGCTGCCATGGGCCGCTCGCCCAATTCAGGTCTCCTGAATCATTGCATCGTTGGGGGCTGCCATTTGGAGGCAGCTGCGGAGGCGGAGAATCGTACGGGTGGCGGGAGCGATGAAGATCCTAGCGGGCAACTCCAATCGGTCTTTGACAGAGGCCATCGCGGCATATCTCGGGGTGCCGTTGACCAAGTGCCAGGTTCGCCGCTTCGCCGATTTAGAGATTTTCGTCGAGATTCAAGAGAACGTGCGCGGCCAGGATACTTTCGTCGTTCAATCGACCTCGTTTCCGGCGAACGATCATCTGATGGAAGTCCTGATCATGACCGACGCGTTGCGGCGCGCATCGGCACGGCGAATCACCGCCGTCATCCCCTATTTCGGCTACGCCCGGCAAGATCGCAAGCCCGGCCCGCGCACGCCCATTTCAGCCAAGCTCGTCGCCAACCTCATCACCCGCGCCGGTGCCGATCGGGTTCTCACGGTGGACCTCCACGCGGGCCAAATCCAGGGTTTCTTCGATATCCCGACCGACAACCTTTATGCCGCGCCCGTCCTGGTCCGGGACATCAAGGAACGGCTAAAACTCCATAACGTCATGGTGGTGTCCCCCGATGTCGGTGGCGTGGTGCGCGCCCGCGCCTTGGCAAAACGCATCGACGCGCCGCTCGCCATTGTCGATAAGCGCCGCGAACGCGCGGGGGACTCGGAAGTCATGAATATTATCGGCGACGTTGCCGGCAAGACCTGCATTCTGGTCGACGACATCGTCGATTCTGGGGACACTTTGTGCAACGCCGCCGATGCCATGCTGCGGGATGGCGCCCAGGTCGTCTATGCCTATATCACGCACGGGGTTCTTTCCGGCGGAGCGGTAGCGCGAATCGCCGCCTCGCGGCTCAAGGAACTGGTTCTCACCGACACCATCCAAGCAACCGAAGCGATCCGGGTTTCCAACAATATCCGAGTGGTTTCGATCGCGCCCTTGATCGGCGAGGCGATCGCTCGAATCGCCAAGGAGGAAAGCGTTTCAAGCCTGTTCGACTGAGCGACGCTGACGGAACTAGCCGCTATGATTGATGGCCCTGAGGAGACCCATCAGCTGACCGGCGGGCCGATTCCGTTTCGATCAGATGATTTGGCGGCGCGGCCCGGAGCGGCGCGCGCGGGGGGCATCCAGCCTCAGCCGCCGAGGCGACGGAAAAAATCCCAGACGAGCTTCGCGCTATTAACGTCGCCACTTGCAAGGCCATGCCCTGGACCGCCTTGGCTCGAAAGACCAGCTGGCGAGTGGCCTCCACCTTCGATCCGGATCGCCTCGACAGGTACTTGGCAATTGTTCAGCTTGTCGAGGTAGGCCCGCGTGCCATCGTGAACGTCCTTGCCAGGTAAGACGGTGGTCGTCATGCCTCCGGCGCAGCGCGCGGCCTTGCCGAAGAGACCTAGCGTCGCATCGATCGAAAGATGCTCGGTGTTGCCACGCGGCATACTGGCCTTGCCGCCATGATCGGGAATCACGGTATCCGCGGTGCCCGCGATCATCATGAGGGGCGTCGGGTGCGACGGTTTGCAGGACGCTTCAAGATCGGACGGCAGGCTCGCCCCGAGAACTGCCACCCCCGCAAAGACGTTCTTTTCGTCGCAGGCAAGCCGCAAAGCCATCGTTCCGCCGGCGGCTACGCCAATGAGAAAGACCTTGCTCCGGTCGGCAATGCCATGGGCGACAAACTTCGCGATCAGATCATGGATAAAGACCGAATCGCGGTGCGCCTCGGGTCCAGGCGCATCCCCCCAATGCCCGGCTAGTGGTTCCGGATATATCAGCACCGCACCCGATGACCGCGCCATTTCCTCAAAGCCGAATATCCGCCGGAGGCGCGCGCCCTTCTCCCGGCCGCCGCGCAGGATGATGACGGCGGGCCGGCGCGCTTGCTTGAGGCGCCGGTGTTGGACGAAGATGGCGGTGCGCGGGACACCATCCGATACGAACGTAATGCGGCCTGCCGCCGCCAAGGCGGCTGATGGGAACCCCGTGACGGCTAGCAATAGCCAGCAGGCTCCCGCCAGCGAACCGGCAGGAAGCAAGTGATTAGATTGCCGCCTCGCGCGATCATGTCGTCCAAGCCATCGGCGCTTCGATTTTACTTGCCGAGTCAAATTTGTGCCAGGGAACATCAAAGCATGATAGCCTATACCGAGCTGACTCAATAAGGAAAAAGCGCGGAGGTTCACTGCGCCGCGACAATT
>DATARJ010000344.1:0-2926 GCA_036264205.1 Methylocella sp. | reverse complement strand
TCATCGGTTTGGCCGTTATTGCCTGGCTCGCGCTTGCAAGCCTTGCCGGCGATTACGCGGACTACGCGGCCGCCGCGGATTTGCTCGGCCGTCTCGAAGGTAGCAAGCCTTCCTCCGGCCCATCCGGCCTTGCGGCCGGCCCCGCCGGCTCGCCATTTCTGGAAGGGCGGACCGTGACTGTCGCCGGCGCCGCCCTGCAACAGCGGGTCGTTGCCGCGGTCAAAGATGCCGGGGGGAATATGGTGTCCTCACAGGTCGATTTGCAGGGATCGCAAGCGAAACAAGGCTATGTTAGCCTGTCGGCGAACTGCGAGGTCGGCCAGGGCGCCTTGCAGAAGTTGCTTTACGATCTAGAATCGGGAATGCCGTTTTTGTTTATTGACCAACTCGTGGTACAAATGCCGCAATCGGGTAGTGGGGCTGGCGGTGGGACGGAATCGGCGCGGATGCGCGTGCAAATCGATATTTCAGGGCAATGGCAGGTGACCAAGTGATTAGACTTTACGCTAGCGTGATCGTGGCGATCGGCGCTTTTTTCGTGAATGAAGCCATCGGCCAGACCCTCCGGGAAATGGCTGCGGGTCAGACCAGTCCAAACACGGAGCAACCCCCTACCGTCCCCAAGGATGCGGGCGCGCGACGGCCCCCGCCGGGCGGCAATCCGCTGTGGGGGATTCCAATTAGCGCGCTCGACGTCACTCGGGAGCGGCCGATTTTTTCGGCGTCCCGGCGGCCGCCCATGCCGCCGGTCGTGGCCCAGCGGGTGACCGCGGCCCCGCCTCCGCCCAAACCAGCCGAACCCGAGCAGCCGCTTCTCACGCTCGTCGGAACGGCGATCGGCCGAACCCAAAATGTCGCGGTTGTGCTCGACCGCACCACAAAAACTCTCGTTCGTCTCCATGTCGGCGAAGCAGCCTCCGGGTGGATCTTGCGCTCGGTCGATTCGCGGGCAATGACGGTCGAGAAAAATAGCCAGACCGTGACCCTGGCTCTACCGGCGCCTGGCTCGGTGCCGGCGAATTCGATGCCTTTCGCGGAAGCCTTGCGAGCCGCCCGCGAGTTTTGAGCGTGGCCCGGTTCCCGAACGACGCTGCCCAATTTCGGCAAACATTGCCGAAATCATGCGGTCAACGGCCTAAGCAAGACGGCATTGGCAACAACGCAATCTTGCTTAGCTTAGGTGGACGCCTCAGGCTGCCATTAACACTTAAAAATCTTGCCTGGGTCGATATCTTGCGGGAAACACTTCGGGTGCTTGAACCCCGTTCGGCGCCTCGCCCCCTGAGTCCTGACACGAAGTGCGACACCCCGCCGATTTGGTATCGGCAGGTTGATCAAGACCTCAGGGAGGGGTGATGCTGCCCTGCGTGGCCGTATCGTTCGGGCAATGCGGATGACCGTTCGGCATCGCCGCGTCGGTCGCGAAGGTCAATTTATCCGCTGGACTCGGCTGCTGCAGGCCCAGAATGATGCGGGTGCGCCACGCGACGGAATGATCGGCGCAGGCCGTATCACCAGAGACACCGATGCCGCCGACGATGGTCGTGCCTTTGTACAGCCCAAGACCGCCGCCGAAGGTGATCGTGCCGCCGATTCGGCGGCCGATCAGCGGATCGTCGTCTGTGCCGAATGATCCGAAATCGCCCTGATAAGCAAGCGTCGAGTTGAGGACGTTTCCGCCTTCAAGGCCAAACAAAGGGTTCGTAACGTTTGCATTGTCCGGTTGGACGAACTGGTAGAGCTGCGCCGTGGAGAGAGCACCTGTCCCATTTCCGAACGCCGTGCCGATATTGAGGCTCAGGCCGTTGGCCGTGAAGGCCTTGGCCGCGGCGATCTGCCGGCTGGCAAGCCATTGCGAGCCGCGATCCGCGCCCGAAAAGGCTACCGCGCAGACGACGCCTCCGCGATTTACCACGACCGCCCAGAAATGATTGTTGAAGCCCGTCGTGTCGGCTGTGTCCGCCGACACAAGCGCAGTTTTCAGCTGTTTATGGGTGACCGGGCAAGACAGCGAATCCGAATCCGCCCGCGCCGCCCCAGACATTGTCAAAATAGTGAGAGCCGCGCATGAGCGCAGCAAGTTGGATTTGTAATCCATTATCTCCTCCCAAAGTACCAATTAGCCGATAGAGCCATCGACACGTAAGCACATCACAAATTGGGTACTAAGGTCAAGTTGACGCCTGCATTACGCAGGCGTAACCTTAACCACATCTGACGACCTGGCAAGTCTCATATGAGTTATGAGAAGTGTCCGCGCGAGACGCCGGCTCGTCCGTCACGGGCGAAATCGTCGCCAAGGCCGCACCATGCGGAGATTGCCGCACTGATGCGTGATTTCCTTGGGCGTCATGCCTGACTGACGCCGGCTCGACCCCAACGCGGCTGAGCCTTCATACTGCCGAATACTGCCTCGATAGCCTGAAGCTTCGTCCGTGAGCTGCGGCGTATGCGCGACGGTTTAGTTCGACACCACAGTTGGAAAGTTCCCGCACCACATTACCAGGCAGAATGTCGGAGCAATTCCAAACCAATCCGCACGCCTTTGAGGCGGCGCGCGCTCGATGATGCTGCGCTTAGAACGAAGCAAGAGCGTTCCACCTACAGCAAGGTTGTTCAAGAAGGAGGACACTTTTCGCGACATTGTAGGTTACCAGCTGCGGACTCATGGACACAACATGGTGCGCGCAGGTGCAACATTGGCTCTCACCGCGTTGTCGGGTGCGCGGGTGTCCGCAAACGGGGTCCGCTTGTTGGAGTAACCTGATGACACTTGGCAGAATCTTCGCGATCCCCATTTTTTCAAGCCTCGTCGCGACCGGAGCCACGCTGGCCGGGGACATTTCCAAAAACCTGGCCAACTCTAAAAACCTGGCCAACTCTAAACAGATGGCCAACGTCAAGGGAGACAAGGTGCCTCCGAAAG
>DATARJ010000306.1:0-7316 GCA_036264205.1 Methylocella sp. | reverse complement strand
ACGCGCGGCTGGTCCGGATCGTATTAAAGGGTACTCAAGATCTGCCTCTCCGCCATCCCACGGATTCATCGCCGCGAAAGCGCGAGATTTCGAGATGCTCATCCTCAAATACTTCAATCTCAATTCTTTCCGCGACCAAAGTCACATTCAATCGTAGCGTGTCTGGTCTTGTCCTTTCGATATAGAAATGCAGACGGGCTTTTTCCAACGCCTTTATCGTATTAAAGATAGCAGACGACACTTTTGCCTCCTGTCCGTTGGTAGTAGGTTTATTTACGTGCATGGATTTTCCTCGGATACGTTTATCCGAGCATTGCATTTCTATCCTCGATTTTGAAGATGGGCGTCTCCTTGTGGAATATACATGTTCTCCTGTGAAAGAAGTAAGATTGCGCGTTTTTGCCTGCCGCGCCGGTTCAAAAATCCTTTCCAACCCGTTACACTGAACACCGCGATACCGGCGGCGGAAGGCTTGGCATATGGCGAACGAGACACGCCGCGTGGCCATCATAGGAGTCGTCACGGCCTCCGACCGCGCCAGCGCCGGGCTTTACGAAGATGAAAGCGGTCCCGCCATCGCCGCCTATCTGACGAAAAAGCTAAAAAGCCCTTTTCATATCGTGCGAAGAATCATTCCCGACGGGTTTGAGTCTGTCCGCGATACGCTGATCGAACTCGCCGACAAGGAGCATTGCGATTTAATCCTGACCACCGGGGGCACCGGACCGTCCCCGCGCGATCTGACGCCGGAGGCGACCGAGGCGGCGGCGCCGCGCATATTGCCCGGCTTTGGCGAACTCATGCGCCAGGAAAGCCTGAAGCAGGTTCCGACCGCGATTCTATCGCGCCAGATCGCCGCCCATCGCGGGCCTTGTCTCGTCATCAATCTGCCGGGCAAACCGGCATCGATCGAAACCTGCCTCAATGCGGTCTTTCCGGCGGTACCTTATTGTCTCGATCTCATCGGCGCCGCTTATATCGAGACGGATGCGGCGATCCTAAAATCCTTCCGGCCGAAGCAAGCATAGATGAGCCAAAGCGCACCGGACCCGGTAAAAGCAGATCTCGACGCGGCCCGGCGGATGGCTGGGCTCGCGGCCGGTTACAAGCCGCTGCCGGGTATCCCGGACGAATTTATCGGCGCGGATGGGCGCCCGCGCGCGCATTGGCTGCGGTTTCTCGCCGCGCTAATGGATCTTGGCGCCGACGATATCGGCAAGCGATTCGCGACGGCGGACCGGCATATTCGCGACACGGGCGTGTCCTATCGCGCCTATGGGGATACCAGCGAGCGTGCCTGGCCGCTCTCGCATGTGCCGCTGCTCATCGAGGCCAGCGAATGGCGCGCGATCGCGCAAGGCATCGAACAGCGCGCGCGGCTCCTGGAGCTGGTTTTGGCCGATATTTACGGCGAGGGCCGGTTGATCGCCGCGGGCGACTTGCCTGCCGCCGCCGTCACCGGCAGCCCCGAGTTTCTGCACCCTTTGCATGGCGTGAAACCGCCGGGCGGCAAATTCCTGCATATTTACGCCGCCGATATCGGGCGCGGGCCGGATGGCCGCTGGTGGGTCCTCGGCGACCGTTCGCAGGCGCCGTCGGGTGCCGGCTACGCGCTCGCCAACCGGCTTGTCTTGGCACGCGCATTCCCAGCCCTTTACCGCGATATGAATGTCGAGCGGCTCGCGCCGTTCTTCGAGGCATTCCGGTTCGGCCTCACCTCGATGGCGCAGCGTTCGAACCCGCGTATCTGCCTGTTGACGCCGGGCCCATTTAACGAAACCTATTTCGAGCAGGCCTACCTCGCCCGCTATCTTGGGCTTCTGCTGGTCGAAGGCGGCGATTTGACGATGCGCGACGGCAAGGTGCATGTCCGCACCATCGCCGGGCTTAAGCGCGCCGACGTAATCTGGCGGCGCATCGACAGCGATTTCGCCGATCCGCTCGAACTCAACGCCCGTTCGCGACTCGGGGTGCCGGGTCTTGTCGATGCCCTGCGCGAGGGCGGCGTCGTCATCGCCAATGCGCTTGGGTCCGGCGTGCTCGAAGCGCCCGCGATGATGAGTTTCATGCCAAAACTCTGCCGCACATTGCTAGGCGAGGACCTCCGCCTGCCGAATATCGCAACCTGGTGGTGCGGCCATGGCCAAGCGCGCCGGTCCGTTGTCGCCGGCATGGACCAGCTTGCGATTGCTGGCGCCTTCGGCAATCCGGTCCTCGGCTTTGCCCGCAACCAGCCACCCGTCGGCGCGGCGCTCGACGCCGAAGCGAAGAGCCGGCTCGCTGCCGCGATGGCCGAGCGCGGCGTGGATTTCGTGGGCCAGGAAGTCGTCCATCTTTCGACGACTCCCGTGTGGCACGATGGCCGGATCGAGCCGCGGCCCTTCGTTCTGCGCATTTATGCGGCGCGCACACCGGAGGAATGGAACATCATGCCGTGAGGGTTCTGCCGCATTTCCGGCCGCGCCGACGCGCGTGCCGTGGCGATGGGCGAGGGGGTCCAATCGGCTGATGTCTGGGTGCTCGCCGACAAGCCTGTCGCGATGGTCAGTTTGCTGCCCACTGACGAGACCGTTCGCATCCGCCGCATCATGGGCACCTTGCCGAGCCGGGCCGCGGACAATCTATTTTGGCTCGGACGTTATATCGAGCGCTCGGAAGCGACCTTGCGGCTCATTCGCTGCCTCGCCGGCCGGATGATCGAGACCGGTGCCGGGACCGCCACTCCGGGATCGGCGGTATCCAAGCTCACTAGCTTGCTCGTTGCGTGGCACGCCGCGCCGATTGAGGCGGTCTCCAACGCCATAGAGCTTGCCGCGATTGCCCTGCATGGCGACAAGCAGTATGGCTCGGCCCTGTCGCTCGTGCGCGATGCGCGCCGCGCCGCATCGTTCATTCGCGAACGGCTCTCGCCGGACACCTGGCGGCTTATCGGCGATCTCGATCAAAACCTTTCCATCGACGTGCCCGGGCCGCTTGCCGAAGCCGAGACTTTCGAGCGGGCTGACGCAGCCTTGCGGACCATCGCGGCGATCTCCGGCTTGGCTCAGGAAAACATGAATCGCGGCGCCGGCTGGCGCGTATTCGATAGCGGGCGGCGCATCGAGCGGGGCGTCAATACGTGCCGCATTGCCCGCCACTTCGCGAGCGGCGACGCGCCGGCCGACGATCTCGACGTCTTGCTCGATCTCGTCGATTCGCAGATCACCTATCGTTCGCGCTATCTGATGGGCGTCGCTCTCAACCCAGTTCGCGACATGGTCGTGCTTGATTCGTTCAACCCGCGCTCGGTTGCCTTCCAGGTCGAGCGGCTCGATGAACATCTTGAAACTCTGCCCTTGCTCAGCGACGATGGAATGCTCGAGGCGCCGCGCCGCTTGATATTGCAACTCGCCGCCGAAATCGCGACCGCGACCGCCTCGAGCTTCGATAACGAAAAGATACTCGGGTTCGAGCAGAGCCTTCTCGGCCTCGCCGACGCGATTGCCGCGCGCTATTTCCTGCAAGGTTCGCATGTCGCCCGGGCCGACAAATCGAGTGGCCTCGCGTGATCTACGATGTCCGCCATTTGACGCTTTACGAATACGGCTCGACCGTGACGTTCTCGCATTGCGCGCTGCGGCTACTGCCGACGGATGGGCCAGGACAAAGGGTGCTTTCGAGCGAGCTTTGCATTTCCCCCGCGCCCGCGCAAACATTCGAACGGATGTGTTTTTTCGGCAACCGCCTCACTTTTCTCACGATCGAAACTGCGCATCGCAAACTGATGGTGGAGGTTAATACAAGCGTCGAGATCGATCGGAGCAAGCCGTGGGATCATAGCGAAACACCGGCGTTCGAAATGGTCCGCGAGGAAGCCTTTGTCAGCACATCCTTTGATAAGGACTCGCCAGGCCATTTCCTGCATCCAAGCCGCCTTGTTCCGCGCTTCGAACCGGCGTCCGATTATGCGCGCGCAAGCTTTTTGGCCGGGCGCCCGGTCCTCGAAGGCGCCAAGGAATTGATGCGGCGGATCAAGGCCGATTTCAAATACGACACGAAGGCGACCGTGGTCTCGACTCCGCTTTCCGAAGCCTTCGGCAAGCGGCGTGGCGTGTGCCAGGATTTCGCCCATATCATGATCGCCGGCTTGCGCGGGATCGGTCTGCCCGCCGCCTATATTTCGGGCTATATCCGCACCGTTCCGCCCCCCGGGAAAGAGCGCCTCGAAGGCGCCGATGCGATGCACGCCTGGGTATCGCTCTGGTGCGGCGGGGCGCACGGTTGGGCCGGCCTCGATCCGACCAATGCGATGATGATCGGCAACGATCATATCGTTTTGGCGAAAGGCCGCGACTATGCCGATATTTCTCCCGTCGCCGGAATTATCCTCGGTTCGCGCGAGCAGGATGTCGACGTGCAAGTCGATGTCGTGCCGAGAGCATGATCCAAAACGTTGCAGGTATTTCGGGACGTGGTAATAATATTAAATAGAAATAAACTTTTTAATAATGGGGGGTCGGCATGTTCAACAGCGCGGTCATCGACGTTGCCATCGTGATGGTCCTATCATTTCTTGCTGTGAGCCTTGCGGCGAGCGCGATTACCGAAGCGTTCAGCTCGATCTTGAAATGGAGAGAGAACGACCTGGAGAAAGGCTTCAAGGCGCTTCTGAACTTCGACCCGGCAAAGCATCCGCTCGCCCTCGAACTCTACAATCATGCGCTGATCAGCCCGCTGACCTCCGGCACTGCCAAGAGCTTCGAGACGATGGAACACAAGCCGGCCTACATCAATTCCGAGCAGTTCGCAGTGGCCTTTTATAACACGCTGGGAGGGGGATCACCAACTGACGTCATTGGCAAAATCCAAGACCCGCAGTTGAAGGCTGCGATAGAAGCCTTGTGGGCCACTTCCTCGAATGACGTCAACAAATTCAAGAAAAATATCGCCATCTGGTTCGACAATTCGATGGATCGCCTCAGCGGATGGTACAAAAGATGGACCCAACTGGTGTCGTTTAGCGTAGCGCTAGTGATCGCCGTGTTTTTCAACGTCAATGTCCTCTATGAGAGCGCCCAGATCTGGACGCGGCCGGGCATTATTGCGGACCTGCAGACATCACATTACAAGGACGACCTCGCTAATTTGCTACGTAAGACGAATCCGAAGACGGATCCGACCGCCGCGGACGCATCGAAGAAGGGTCCGGCCGCCGAAGAAGACGCATTGAAGATCTTCAACGTCCTTGAGCCCGCTTTTCTGATCGGCTGGGTCGAGGGCCCGGAGCCACACGACCGGCGATCCTGGTATATGGCGATCGCAAGCTGGCTCCTCGTCGCCGGTGCGACCCTTTTCGGCGCCTCGTTCTGGTTCGACATTCTCCAGCGCGTCACCCACCTCAAAGGGACGGGACTCAAGCCGGAACGGAGCGCTACGCCGCCGTCCCCTGACGCTTGACCTCATTTTTGAAAAATGAAAACCCAGACATCACGGGTTGCTATCTGCGATCCATGGCATCAAGAGGTGCGCGGCTGGGCCGGCTTCGATCCAAGCAATGCGATGATAACCGGCAAGAACATATGCGCTCGTGCAAGGCCGCGGCAACGCCGGTATTTCCCCGCTCGCCGGCATTATCGTTGGCTCGCCCGAGCAGCATGTCGATGTCAAGGTCAATGTCGTGCCTAGAGCACGAGAGGCGAGGTTCCGATGTATCACCATCTAAATTATTTTCCCTTGCCATTAATCTTCTACGCGATCTTCGCAGGCGTCCTGCTCGCTCTATTCATTCTCCTCCAGCTCAAACTGCTGCGTTACGCCTACATGCGCACCGGCCTCGACTCCCGAGTGGCCATGATGGTTCTCCTTGGTTCGCTGCTTGGCAGTTATATCAACATCCCGGTAGCGCAGCTTGCGGAGTCGCGCGTTGCATCCGACGAGGTGATCGATTTCTTCGGCATGCGTTATGTCGTGCCGGTCGAGGTCGACTGGCCCGGCACAATAATCGCCGTCAATGTCGGCGGGGCGGTTATTCCCACACTGCTTTCGATTTACTTGCTCGCGCGCAACCGGATTTGGCTTCTTGGCGCCGTGGGGACCGTCGTTGTGGCCGTCATTGTTAATCGTCTTGCCTTCCCCGTTCCGGGCGTCGGCATAGCGGTGCCGGTCCTTGCGCCGCCCCTCGTCACGGCGGTCGCGGCGCTGTTACTCTCGCGGCGTTTCGCCGGGCCGCTCGCTTACGTCAGCGGAAGCCTTGGCACGCTGATCGGCGCCGATCTGCTCAATCTCGACAAGTTGCATGGCCTCGGTGCGCCCATCGCCTCGATCGGCGGGGCAGGGACGTTCGACGGCATTTTCGTTACCGGCATCCTGGCCGTGCTGCTTGCGGGCCTCGGCGCACGGTGAAACCTTTGGCCCAGCCGCTCGCATAATAGGCGAGGCCCGTCTGAACCACCGTCTTCTCGCCATAGTCATTTGGCAGGAGCAACTCGCGTCGGCCGGGAAAACGCGGCGTTTACCAAGTTTTTACCTTAAGTTGGGATTTCTCCTTCCATGGCCCAAACGCGGTCACGCTGGTTTGCATAAATCTTTAACTATCGCGGTTGTCCGTCCCGATCCCGATTGCTCCCCGAACATGACGCCGAATGATCTCGCTTTATCATCATCCCCTCTGCCCGCATTCGCGTTTCGTCCGGCTGCTCCTGGCCGAATATGCCATCAAGCCGGAACTCATCGAAGAAAAAGCGTTTGAGCGGAGACGAGATTTCCTCATTCTCGATCCGGCCGGCCAAACGCCGGTTCTCGTTGAAGAATCCGAAACGGTCGTCTCGGGCCCCGGGCCGATCGCCGAATATTTCGACGAGACGCGCGGTCTCGCCCTGGGCAGGCACCGGCTGTTGCCCGAGGATCCGGGCTCCCGTGCGGAGGTGCGCCGGCTGTTCGAATGGTTCAGTCAAAAATTCTTCCATGAAGTCACGAATTGGCTCGTCACCGAAAAGGTCTATAAGCGGTTGATGCCGCGCGAGCAGGGCGGCGGCGGGCCGGACATGGATCTCGTGCATGCGGCGCGGGCCAATATCCGCACCCATTTGCGCTATATTGGTTACCTGGCGGGCACCCGGAATTGGCTCGCCGGAGACCGGCTGTCGCATGCCGACCTCGCCGCCGCGGCGCATCTCTCCTGCGCGGATTTTCTGGGCGACGTGCCATGGGAAGCGAACGAGATGGCAAAGCTCTGGTACGCCCGGGTAAAGTCGCGCCCGTCGTTCCGCCCGCTGCTCGCGGACCGGCTGCCAGGCTTCTGTCCGAACCCGATCTACGCGGATCTCGATTTCTAGGCC
>DATARJ010000223.1:0-13977 GCA_036264205.1 Methylocella sp. | reverse complement strand
CAGGAGGCGGAGGATGTCGTCCAAGACGTCTATCTCCATCTCATTCAGCGAGGCACCACCGCTACCCTTGAACAACCGCGCGCCTATCTCTACCGCATTGCCGCCAATCTGGCGGTGGATTTCGCGCGCAGGGCCAAGACCCGTTTGCGTTACGCCGGCGACGTCTTCGATCTCGACACCAATGCAGTGGCTAATCCAGTGGCTCCGTTGGAGCTTGCCAGGCTTGATGCCTCCCTCTCCAACCTGCCGCCGCTCTGCCGCGATGCCTTTCTGCTCAACCGCATCGAGGGGTTGACCCGTGCCGAGATTGCCGGACGGCTTGGCGTTTCGGTGCGCACGATCGACCGCTACATGGTCAGGGCATGGGACCATGTACACCGCCATTTCGGAACCGAATTCGAGGTTTGAGGCGATTCGATCGCCGGAAAGCACGAAAACGGGGAAGGCGCGGATCGCTGCCTTCCCCTTCGCGTCCCAAAAACTATCGTTGTGACGGCTGCTTGCTGCCCTCAATGGGCCTCGTCCCAGTTTTGCGCGGCCTTGGCATCGACATGCAAGGGCACCGCGAGCTGGATATAGGGATGCGGCGCGTCGGTCATTACCTTGCGCACCACTTCGATCGTCGCCTCGACCTCGGCGTCCGGCGCCTCGAAAACGAGCTCGTCGTGGACCTGCAACAGCATTTTTGCCGAAAGCTTCGCTTTCTCCAGCGCGCCGTCCATCCGGACCATGGCGCGGCGGATGATGTCGGCGGCAGAACCCTGGATCGGCGCGTTGATCGCGGCGCGTTCATTAAAGGCGCGCTCGGAAGGGTTTGATGCGGTCACGCGCGGATAATGGCATTTGCGGCCGAAAATCGTGGTGACATAACCACTCTCGCGCACAAAAAATTTCGTTTGATCCATATAGGCGCGAATGCCCGGAAACCGCTCGAAATATTTTTTGATGTAGGCGCCGGCCTCCTCGCGCGGGATGCCCAATTGATTCGCGAGTCCAAAGGCCGAAATACCGTAGATGATCCCAAAGTTGATCACCTTGGCGCGGCGGCGCACTTCTGGCGGCATGCCCTCAACCGGCACGCCGAACATTTCGGAAGCGGTCATCGCGTGAATATCCTGGCCCTCGGCAAACGCCGCCTTCAATTGCGGAATGCCGGCGATATGGGCAAGGAGGCGTAATTCGATCTGCGAATAATCCGCCGAGACGAGTTTGTAGCCCTCGCGCGCGATAAACGCCCGCCGGATTTTCCGGCCGGCCTCGTTGCGAATGGGGATATTTTGCAGGTTCGGGTCGGACGAGGAAAGCCTGCCCGTTGTCGTCGCGGCAAGCGCATAGGAAGTATGCACGCGCCCGGTCGCCGGATCGACAAACGAAGGCAGAGCGTCGGTATAGGTCGATTTGAGTTTTGCAAGCTGTCGCCAATCGAGAATCCTTGCCGCGAGTTCGTTGCCTTGCTCCGCGAGATCGTCGAGCACGCCCACTGCCGTGGACCAGGCCCCGGTCGCGGTCTTCTTGGCGCCAGCGAGTCCCATCTTGCCAAACAAAATGTCGCCGATCTGTTTTGGGGAGCCAGGATTGAAGGTCGCGCCGGCGAGTTCGTGGATCGCCGTTTCGAGCCGCGCCATGTCCTGCGCGAATTCGCCCGATAGCCGCGAAAGAATGGCGCGGTCGATGGTGATCCCGCGCTGTTCCATCCGCGCAAGGACCTCGATCATCGGACGCTCCAGCGTCTCATAAACGTTGGTCATGTGCTCGGCGGTAAGGCGCGGCTTCAACACGCGCCAAAGACGCAAGGTGACGTCGGCGTCCTCGGCCGAATATTCGGTCGCCTTGTCGATGGCCACGCGGGAAAAGCCAATAAACGTGCGGCCCGAGCCCGCCACTTCGCCAAATTGGATTGGCTTGTGGCCAAGATGCTGTTCGCTGAGCACGTCCACCCCGTGATCGGTGCGGCCCGCGTCGAGCACGTAAGACAAAAGCATGATGTCATCGACCGGCGTTACCTCGATGCCGCGCTGCTTGAAAATAAGCCAGTCGAATTTCATGTGTTGCGCGATTTTGAGCACGCTCCTGTCTTCGAGGAGGGGCTTTAGCCGGGCGAGCACTTGGGCTTCCGGCAATTGGCCGGGCAAAAGATCATTGCCGCCGAAAAGCTCGCCGCCGCCTTCGCTCCTGTGCCGCAACGGGATGTAGCACGCGCACCCCGGCGCGACGCACAAAGAGATGCCGACGAGTTCCGCCCGCATGGTTTGCAAGGACGAGGTTTCCGTGTCGATCGCAATCGCGCCCGCCTCGAACGCGGCGGCGATGTAAACGTCAAGCTGTTCGAAGCTCGAAACGGTCTCGTAGCTCTTGGTGTCGAAATTTTGCGCCCGCGCCTCGGCCGCGCGGGCCCCGGCGAGGTGGCCCGGGCCGGTGGCGATGACGGCTTGTTGCGTTTGCCCGCCGTAGCGGGCGTTTCTTTTCGGTGCTTCGGGCTGCGTCGTTACCTCCGGCAGCGGCGTTTTCCGCGCGCTTTCCACGCCCTCACTCAGCGCCTCGCCATCGCGGCCGCGCCAGCCGGCGGGTCCCGCAAAAGCCGGATCAGGCTCGATCATGGCCGCGTCCATCGCATAAGCGTCGGCGGCGCGCTTGGTGATAGTGGAAAATTCCATCGCCTTGAAGAAGGCGACGAGCGTCCTTCCATCCGGCGGATGAAGCGCAAGATCTTCGAGCGGCACTTCAAGCGGCACGTCGCGCGCCAGCGAGACGAGCTGTTTCGAAACGCGGATCAGCGCCACGCTTTCGGGATCGGTCAAGATCTCGCGGCGTTTCAATTGTTTGATTTCGTGGGCGCGGGCGAGCAAGGCTTCGAGATCGCCATATTCGCTGATGAGCTGCGCCGCCGTCTTCAAACCTATCCCGCGCGCCCCTGGCACATTGTCTGTGGAATCGCCGGCCAAGGCCTGAACGTCGACGACTTTTTCGGGGGCGACGCCGAAATAGGCGCGAACTTCTTCGATGCCGATCTTGCGCTCCTCGCGCGCGCCCTTGGCGCCGGCTTCCCCCGAGGCCGGATCATACATCGCGACACCCCGGCCAACGAGCTGCATCAAATCCTTGTCGGCGGAAATGATCAAAACATCGGCGCCGCGCCGGAGCCCCTCGCAGGCATAGGTCGCGATCAGATCGTCGGCCTCATAGCGGTCCTGCTCGACAGGGGTCAGGCCGAAAGCCCGCACCGCGGCTCGCATCAGCGGAAACTGCGGGACGAGATCTTCTGGCGGCACCGAACGATTGGACTTGTAGGGCGGGTAGAGCTCCTTCCGGAATGAATGTTCGGATTTGTCAAAAATAATCGCGAGATGGGTCGGCTTGATCCCCGCCGCGCCATCGCGCACGAACTGGAAAAGCTTGGTGCAGAAAAGGCGCACCGCTCCGGTCGGCAAACGGTCGGAGCGGTAATTATATTTCGCGTCCTGCCGGATCGACTGGAAATACGCGCGAAAGATGAAAGAGGATCCGTCAACCAGGAAAACATGGTCGCCGGCTCCGACTGGGCGTCCTATCGCAGAGATATGGTCAATCGAGGACATCGGCGCAGCGCCTTTTCAGCGATCAACGAATGGAGCAGTTACGACGCCACTGCTCTTCCAGGCGAGGAACCGTTAACTAAGCGCGCGGCGAAAGCAGCATTTCGATGCAACTAATGGTAGCCGTTGTCCGTTGGAGGATGAAGTTGGCGGCTCGGTACCGTCACCTTTGCCGGGGCCGTTTGGGAACCTGTGGGTTTTATACCGCGCGATTGTGAGTCGCATGCACGTCCAGTCAAGCTCCATATCCGATAAAGCAGCCAAGCCTGGTAGCCCCTTCACTTGCCGCGAGCCCGTGATACATCCTTCTCCTTTCCCGGAAACGCCGGGCCCGCCTTGGCTTCGTAGACCCGCCAAGACGGGATCGATAATACGTTCGCTGGAGCTGCAATGTGAAGCATGACACGGGACTGGATTTCCAGGCCATTTTCAATAGCCTGCCCTCGCCTTGGCTGGTGATGGACCGGGATTTCAAAATAGTCGCCTTCAATCAGGCCTTTCTCAACAAAACCATGCGTTCGCCCGACGCGCTCGTCGGGATGAATCTCTTCACCGCATTTCCGGCGGCGGGAGAAAGCGGTCGGCTCCTGCAGGAATCCCTTGAACACGTCCGCGACAAAGGGGTCGTCAATGTGCTGCCAGTGTTTTCCTGCGCATGTGCCACTAATGGACGGAATGACGAGTGTCTTTGGAGCTGCACCCATGTTCCGGTCCACGGCAGTGACGGCCAAGTCGCATTCCTCCTTCAGACTGCTCAGGATATCTCGGAGCTGCATCCCTCGAAAGTCATGATGCGTCTGGATTCGGAGTGCGCGGGCGAGGCCGGTCCCCAGGCGCGAAACATCCAGGTTCTCAATCAGACGGTTTTGGCGACGGTCCAGCATTTAGGCCGTTTGGTCATGCAGGCCCCGAGCTTCATGTGCGTTCTGCGCGGGCCTGACCTTGTCTTCGAATTGGTCAATGTCGCATTTTCGATGCTCGCCGGAGGCCGCAGTCTCATCGGGAAACCTTTACGGGAGGGATTGCCCGAAACCGAAGGTCAGGATTATCCGTGCATCCTGGAGAATATTTTTAAGACCGGTGAAGTTCACGTCGGCCGCAAGACCCGTATACTTCTGCAAGACGCACCGGATTGCGAGAGAGAGGAACATTTTATTGATTTTGTTGCCCAGCCGATCATGGGCGCGAACGCCGAGGTAACGGGGATCTTCATCGAAGGCAACGACGTGACGGATCATGTCCGCACGGAGCAACGGCAAGCGCTCCTTATACGTGAGTTGCATCACCGGGTGAGGAACACGCTCGCGACGGTGCAAGGGGTCATGACCACGACCGCGAACACCACCGCGAACATCGAGGAGTTCCAGAAGGCCTTCTCGGGGCGAATCGCTTCGCTCGCCAGGACGCATGAGGTCATCACCGAGCAACTTCAGCAATCGGTTTCCTTTCAGCAATTGCTGATCCAGGAGCTTGGCCCTTATTCCGACGATCACGGCCTTCGGATTCGCCTGTCCGGACCTGCCGTCGACTTGCCCTCGCAGATCGCGGTGCCGCTCGGCATGGCGGTCCACGAACTCACGACCAATGCCGTCCGGCATGGCGCCCTTGCCAAGGAGGAAGGCCGGGTCGAGGTCGGCTGGAGCCTGATAGACAGGGACGGCGAACTCGCGCTATTGTGCGAATGGAGCGAATTCGCGGAACCGCCAGTGACGCCGCGCTGCCGCGACGGGTTTGGCTCGATGCTCCTCGAACGGGTGCTGCCGCAGCAAATCCGCGCGGAAGTCACGGCCGATTTCGCGCCCGAGGGATTTCGCTTGCGAATGGCGGTGCCGCTTCAAAATGGGCGATGACGCCGCTCGCCAACCCTTGCCGCGCCGCTTGCGGATTTGCGCTCGCCGATCGACCCATCGGAGTAAAGCTTCGCGGCTTCGCGCATTGACGATTGAATAACTAGCTGTTGAACATCCTTGGCCTTGACGAGGTGCGGCCGGAACTTGGCAGCCCGCTTCTCCGAAGCGGGCACCTGGTTCGGGGATCATGTCCCTCTAGAACCCGGCCCGCATCAGAAAAGCCGGGAACTCGATCACGCCGCTTTCTGGTTGATATTCGACTCGGCGAGCCGCGTGAGCAACTGGTCTGTCTTTTTTTCTTCGTCTAAAGTCTCGCCGAGGAGCTTGCTGGCATCCCTCATGCCCAGCTGGTTAGCCCAAGCAATCAAGGTCCCGTAACGCGCAATCTCGTAGTGCTCGACAGTCTGCGCCGCCGCGAGCATTCCCGCGTCGTGAACTTGGCCGTCTTTGATCTCCGCCATGACGTCCTTGGCTTCCGCCAAGATTCCATCCATCGCATCGCAGCGTATGGCCCGCGCCGCCACTCCACATTGATCGAAAATACTCTCCAGGCGTTCAACGTGCTGTTCGGTTTCTTCGCGGTGTTTTTCGAAGGCGTGTTTCAGGTCGGGGGACTCGGCGCTCTTCGCCATTTTCGGCAAGTTTTTGTAGATTTGCTTTTCGGCGTAATAGATATCCTTGAGCGTATGCAGAAACAAGTCGTTCATCGATTTGATCGTCATTGGACTCTCCTGAGGAAGGGGATGCATCATGCGCCCCGAACGCAAGCCTCAAGAGGAAGTTCCCGTTGTCCCGGGTTAAACGGACCGGCGCGGAGCGCGGCTTCTCTTTGCCGGCAGCCGTTGCTTTGTCGTCTTGATCGCTTGCCACGGATCGGACCGCAAGTCATTGAGCCTTCGGCTAGCGTTGGCCAGGGTAAAACGATCGGCGCTGCCGATGGAATCGAGTTCTCCCCAATCCAAGGGCATCGACACGCCCGCCTCCGGCCGCGCCCGGGTCGAATAGGCGGCGACCGCGGTCGAGCCCCGGCCGTTGCGCAAGTAGTCGACAAAGATGCGGCCCGAGCGTTCGCGCTTGGCCATGGTCGCGATGAAACGATCCGGACTATCACGGGCCATGGCTTCGGCAATCGCGCGACAATAGTCCTTGGTTTCATCCCAACCCGCGCGCGGCGTAACCGGCGCGACCACATGCAGGCCCTTGCCGCCGGATGTTTTGACGAAACTCTCGAGTTTGTCGTCCGCTAACCGGGCTCGCACCTCCAGGGCGGCAGCAACGAGATCACCCCAGCCGGTGTTATCGCCAGGATCCAGATCGAAAATCAGGCGGTCCGGCTTATCGAGTGCCTTGGCGTTCGATCCCCAGGGATGTATTTCGAGGGCGCTCGCCTGAACCAGCGCGATTAATCCATCGAGATTAGCGACGCCGAGGAGAGGCTCGTCCTCTTCCGTGTCTTCGATCGCCAGGATCTCCGCGGCGGCACCTTGCCAACGATGCCGTTGGAAGAAACAGCCGTGATCAACGCCGGCGGGACATCGCAGAAGCGCGAGCGGACGGCCGACTAGGTGCGGGGCGATCAAATCCCATATGGAAGTGTAATAGTCGGCAAGCGCCTTCTTTGTGAAGCCCGCGCGCGGCCACAAAACCCGGTCTGGGTGCGTAAGTCTGACGTTTACGTTGCGTGGCTGTTTGGCGCGCGCTTCCCGATTCGGGGCCGCAGCTTCCCGCACGACCTCGGACGCGGCCTTGTCGTCGCGCAACGCCTTGAACGCCGCCTGGCGGACCATGTTGGCTGTAGTCCAGCCACGGAATTCGACCTCCGCGACGAGTGAAGGCGCGACCCACCGGACATTGCGCTTGGCTTCGACCGGCAACGGTCCCTCGGTCGCCGGCTTGTCGATCCTGATCTTTTCAAGGCCGGCAAGTAGATCTCTGGCCGTTTGCAAATTGTAGCCGGTGCCGGCGCGGCCAGCATGCAGGAGTTTTCCCTTTTCGTAATAGCCAAGGACGAGCGAACCGATTGCTTTTGGTGTGCTCGTCGACGGGACGTAGCCGATTACCACGAATTCCTGCCTGTTGGCGCATTTGGACTTGAGCCAATCGCCGGTGCGGCCGGAATGATAGGGCTTGCCGGTGTGTTTCGAGACAATCCCTTCGCCGCCGAGCCGGCAGACGTGGTGCAAAAGCTCTTCGCCGCCGCTGGCGAAATGCTCGCTGTAACGGAGAGGTCCGGCGGGCGGCGCCGCGGAAATTACCTGCTCCAGAATTTGCTTGCGTTGGAGCAGCGGCAAAGGTTTCATATCATGGCCGTTGGCATAAAGCAGATCGAATGCATAGAAGGCGATCGTCTCGTTGCGTCCCGCCTTGAGGGCATCCTGAAGCGCCGCGAAATCGGCGATCCCGTGGCGATCTTCGACGACCGCCTCGCCGTCGAAGACCGCATTTTCGATCGGCAATCCAGCGATTGCTTTTGCTAAGAAAGGAAACTTTTCCGTCCAATCGAGACCTCGGCGCGTCAGGACGATGGCTTCGCGTTTTTCAAGAATGACCTGCAGGCGGTAACCGTCGAATTTGACCTCGTGCACAAAGCTCGCTCCGGCAGGCGGGGTGGCGGTCGAGGCCGCCAGGCACGGCGGGACGAAGCCGCCGATCCTGGCGGTTCGCGCGGCCTTCGGAAATCGGATCCTGAGCGGCTTCACGATGGTATTGCCCGCCGTCTCTTGGCCGTGGGCCGCAACCCCGCTTGAGGCCAAAGGCTCGCCGGCGCGCTGTCGCGGTGTCAAAATACCAGAAGACACGCCGGATGGTTTGGCTCGCTGGCCCCGCGTCCATTTGCGAGCCGCAGGGTCATCGGCAACTCTCTCGATTGGCTTGCCACTGAGGACCGAATCCGGCTTTTCGTCCAAGATGTCGCGCTCGCTCCTGGCCCGTGCGGCATCGCCGGCGGCCTTGATCAGCAGCCAGTTGTCGCCACGCTTTCCCGGCTTCGGATGCATGCGTACGAGGTTCCAATCCCCGCCGAGTTTGTCCCCGCGAAGTGAGAATTTGAGATGACCCTTGGCATAGCCTTTGCGCGGATCGCCTTCCGCAATCCAGTGGCCGCGATCCCATACGATCACCGCTCCGGCGCCATATTGACCTTGCGGAATCACCCCCTCGAAATCACCATATTCGAGCGGATGATCTTCGACGTGAACCGCGAGGCGTTTGTCGCCCGGAACGAGACTCGGCCCTTTGGCGACCGCCCAACTCTTCAAGACGCCGTCGAGTTCGAGCCGAAAATCGTAATGCAACCTGCGGGCAGCATGTTTCTGAACGACGAAACGCAGAGTTTTCGGCGTGGCTGTTCTGCGCGGCGCACTGCCGCCCGACGGTTCAATTGTTTTCGAGAAATCACGCTTGCGCCGATAGGTTTCGAGCGCTTTCGCCGCAGGCATCAGCTCGCCTTTTTCGTGCGTTCCTTGCTTGACGCGGCCTTGGACCGGGCGGCGGCGCGGCGGCGAGGATTCTGCTTCGTCGCAGCTGCGCGAGATTTCTTCGTCTCTAGAGCGCTCTTCTCCGGCCCGACGCTACGCCGCAAAGCGTCCATAAGGTTGATAACATTGCCTGGTCGCGGCACCTGTGCAACCTGCACCGGCCTCCCCGCGCGCTTTGAGCGAATTAGATCGACCACCGCTTCCTGATAACGATCCTTGAATTTCTCCGGATCGAAACTCGCTTTCTTCGTCTCGACGATGTGGGACGCAAGATCAAGCATTTCCCTGCCGATCTCGAGGTTTGGAATGTCCTCAAAATAGGTGCTGTCGCTGCGCACTTCATAATTGTGATGCAATGTCGTGCCCATGATTCCTTTCGCTCTCGGTTCGAGCAGAATCAACCGCTCCCGGCCATGCAGCGCAACGCGGGCAACACCGGCGACGCCGCGCTGGCGCATCGCTTCGCGAATGACCGAGAAAGCCTCCTGCCCGACCTCGTCGTCCGGGACAATAAAGTAACGCTTGTCGAGATAGACGGGGTCCACCTCCGACCTTGCCACGAAATTTTCTATGTCGATCGTGTGGGTGCTTTCAACGTCGATCGCGGCGAGTTCCGCGTCGCTCACGGTAACGTAGTCGCCCTTGCCGACTTCATAGCCTTTGACCATGTCCTCGCGGTCGACGATCGCGCCTGTTTCCGTATCCACATATTGCTGTTTGAGCCGATGTCCAGTCGCGCTGTTCAGAAGGTGGAAGGAGACTTTTTCCTTGTCGCTGGTGGCGGGGGATAGGGCAACCGGACATGTGACAAGCGACAGCTTGAGGTAACCTTTCCAGTTTGCCCGTGGCGGCATGTCGAACCTCTAAACGCAACGCGAGGAATAGCCAGTTAACGCGACCTCGGCTTTCCCGGTTCCACGTAGCGGGGCGTTTTTTTCGGAACCCACTGAGCGAGAATGCGTTTAGCAAGTTCATCGTTCCGGTGGCAACCGTATTGCCGGACCGAAGGAGTCTCGCCGTGGAACAACGTGGCGATATGCAGCAGGTGCCCAAGCCTCCGGGGCCCGGGCCGGGTGTCCCCCCAGGCAACATACCGCCGCTTCCGCCAGCCGAGATTCCGAACCCTGATCCAGCGCCGCCGCCGATCGAAAATCCCGGGGATGTGCCGCTTCCGCCTCTGACCGATCCTGAAGTGATCGAGCCCGGCGAACCAAACCCGGTAAAGCGAGGTCCGGAATACTCTGCAAGCTCATCCGCGCCGAAAGCCGGCGCGGAGAGCCGGAATGACCGGAGCAACTTATTCTCAGGTTCGGGGGTACAACGTTCGGTGATGGAGGCGAACTTGGGAATCAGTCGAACCAAGGCGGCACCAAGCCGAGCGCGTCTGAATGGATCTTAACCCTCACAACGGGAGCGCATACATGACGAGCAGCAAACCTGAAGACTTCACCGCCGACCTCGCGGCACTGCGCGACGATGTCACGAAGCTGACGTCCTCGGTGTCCGAATTTATTCGCACACAGACCGCGGCGGCCTCAAATACCGCCTTCGATGCGATCGATAACGCGCGGCAGAAGGTATCCGATACGGCGGGCAAGGCGCAAGATCGTATGACCGGAGCGAGTAGGGATCTCGAAACGACGATCGAGCACAATCCCCTGGCGGCGGTGCTTATCGCGATGGTTGCCGGCTTGTTTATAGGAATATTTGGAGGATCGCTAAGCCGCAGATGAACGCGCTGATTAGCCGCCTAATAAGCGACGCCACGGCTCCCGTCGAACAAATGAGCGCGCGCCTTTTCAAAAAGGCCGCGCTCTTTCTCGTGGCGATGGGCTGCCTGTTCGTCTGCTCGATATTTCTTACAATCGCTCTTTTTATTTTCGTCCAGCCATTGGTTGGAACCGTGATGGCGGCCCTCGGAACCGGCAGTCTGTACCTCGGCGTAGCAGCAATTTGCATCGCCGTTGCGTCGCGGGGCAAGGCAGCGCAAGCCACGCCTGCCGCGTTGGAGGCCGACCCAATGACCGAAACGAAAGGAATTTCTTCAACCCAAAAGCTGGCGTTTGCGAGCAATAATGACGAGGCCGTCGCGCCTATTCTCGATTTTCTGCGCGAAGCCGGCCTCGAGCGCGAGCGCCTCGCTCTTGAGGCCGGCATGGAGATCGCAAAACGATTGCATCCGTTTGCGCTGGTCGCCGTAGCGATTGGCGCGGGCCTCATCCTTGGCCGGATCCTGAAGCAACGCCGCGGACCGCTGGTCTAAATCAGGTGAAGCACCCGATCAAGCGAGGCTGTTGCTTAGTGGTGGTATAGTTTGAAAAAACCGCGCCGAGCGCGGCTTCGAAGATGGTAACTGTACCCTTGACAAGCTGGGTAGTGGGCTACGTGGTGGTGCCTATCGGTCGCGGTCCGATTGCTCTACTTGCCTTGCCAGCGCCCGCCACACCCGCGCGATCTGGGCGAAGATAGCTTTTGCATCAGGGTCCCTCGCCTGCGCAGCCAAATGCTCACATTCTTTCGCCTTATCAAGGTATCGCTTGACGCGGGAATGCAAGCGGCTGTCCTTCGGCTCTCGTAAGCCTCAAATACGCCAACGATACCTCCATCACGGTTTATTCAACTAACAGCCCCAAAGATTATAACCTCCAATCTAAAGCGGGTTTTAAAGAAAACAACCCTTCATCCGAGGGTCTCAAATTTCAAACTGAGACACTACCTGTTGCTTTGTTCGGGCGCGTCCTTGCGCCGCGACTTGCGATCGAAAAATAGCGCCTGGCTGATGACCGCCTTCAGGCTGTCGATGCCGAACGGCTTGGTTATGAGAAAGGCGGGCTCCGGCGGTGTCCCGGTCAAAAAACGCTCCGGATAGGCGGTAATGAAGATCACCGGCACGGAGAATGTTTCGAGGATCTGATTGACCGCTTCGAGACCCGAGCTTCCGTCGGCGAGCTGAATGTCCGCGAGGATAAGGCCTGGCCGTTCGCGCTTAACGGCCTCGATCGCCTCGCGATGAGTGCGCGCGACATTGACGACGCGGTGCCCTTGCTCCTCGACGAGGGACTGAAGGTCGAGTGCAATGAACGGCTCGTCCTCGACAATCAAGACATCGGTGCGAATTTGGTCTGCGATCTCCTTGCCCGCGGCGTCGATGAGAGAAGCGGCTTCCTCGACTGTGCAATCGAGCGCGCCCGCGACTTCGGTGGTATCGAAGCCTTCGAGCGAACTGAGAAGGAACGCGATACGCGGACGTAATGTGATCGCTTCGAGATTCCGATGCGCCCCCGCTTCGTCACCAGTGAACGACGCCTGATCGACATGATTATTGACCGGCACCGTCCCCCAGACCTTGAGGAACAGGCGGTAGAGCGCCGTCCTCGGATCGGCGCATTTCGAAAACTCGGCCGGGTCGGCCACGATGGCCTCCAGCGTGGCAAGCACATAAGCATCTCCCCCGGCCTGCGTCCCCGTCAGAGCCCGTGAAAACCGGCGCAGATAGGGAATATGCGAGGAGATTGCCTGGGATATTGGCATGGAGAGCACCTTTTATACTACACGTTATAGTGCGCTTTATCAATCCTGGCGGGCGGATGAATTCCAAAGCTCCAAGAAAAGCTCGCGCATGCGGAACCATCTCGCTCTTCAAGCGTTTCCCCGTGTCGGTTATAACCGGTTTTCCGCGCGAGCCAAGCTTCACAACAGGGATCAGGCAAATTCCGAGTCGCTAGCAATCCGCACGCGCAGGCGGCCCAGGTGCGCCGCTTAATCAACGAAAATACTCCCCGGCATCGGGTGGTGAACGTTACATTGCGGGACAAACGAGTGAAAAGTGCAGTCGCGAGGGAGCTTCAGTGACAAAACCGGCGAAACCGAAAAACACATTGGTCAAGATGGGGAGCGTAAAAAACTTCGAGGCTCCCGGCAACCGGCGCGAGACCGTGTGCCCCGAGCCCGCAAACCAAATTATTGGCGGGCTCCGCGCGAAGAAACTAGCATCAAAGTCCGAGATTGCCGATCAAATCGGTCTGCATTTACGCAGCGTCTACGATGACGTCCTAGCGCAACCTGTGCCAGGGCGATTTCTTGAACTTTTGCGCCAACTCGAAAGGGCCTCAAGCTCCCGGTTAAGCAAGGACGGGATGTGACGGCCGCGCATAAGGAAAAGGCGGTAATCCCGGCGGCAACCGAGCCCTCGCGGGAAAGCGCGGCAAGCTCGCAAATCACCGCCGACCTCCTTTCGGTCATCCCCAATCTGCGCGCTTTCGCGGTGTCTTTATGCGGCAATATCGATCGCGCCGACGATCTCGTCCAGGAAACCTTGGTGAAGGCCTGGAGCAACATCGGCACATTCGTCGAAGGGACTAATCTTCGCGCCTGGCTGTTTACGATTTTGCGCAACATTTATTACTCGGAATATCGCAAGCGGCGGCGCGAAGTCGCCGATTCTGACGGCACCTTTGCCGCCAAGCTTGCGACGGCCCCGGCGCAAAGCGGCCATATGGACCTGCTCGACTTTCGCGCCGCGCTCCAGCAATTGCCGGGCGATCAGCGCGAAGCCTTGATTCTGATCGGCGCCTCGGGCCTGTCCTATGAAGAAGCGGCGGGGATTTGCGGCTGCGCAATCGGGACCATGAAAAGCCGCGTCAATCGCGCGAGAAGCCGTCTGGCCGATATGTTGTCGATCACTTCCGGTATGGAATTCGGACATGACGGCGAGTGGCAGGCAATCAATTCTACGGTCGCCGGGCAGCGCTATGTGCGCGGCGACGGCGAGTGACCCGGCTACCGCGTGTTTCCTCCTTGCGCCACCCAGCTTCAAATGCTTTCCGAGCGACGTCGGAGAATTGCATTGGATGAACGCTGACAAGACCTGGATCGAGACCGACCGTTTCGGGCCGGTCGCTTCATGCCGCTCCGCTAGGTTTTACGCGATAATCGTGATCTTAGTTGCAATCTGCCCGCATGGCTCAAAATTCCCCGAAACGGCATCGCATTGCTTGAAAATGCTTTCGCTCAATTCGGCAGCCATCCAAAGTAAACACAGGCGAACAGAAAGATACCCATCAAGGCCCGGTAGGCGAC
>DATARJ010000265.1:0-3164 GCA_036264205.1 Methylocella sp. | reverse complement strand
CGCATCCTGCGGCGGCGCGCTACAGCCCGACTTTCTTCCATCCTGCGTCAACTGCGCCAGCGACAGCAGTGTTGCCAGGATACAGCTGAGCAGCAACGGCACGGGTGCGATTGGCAAAGGCCTTCATCTTCATGTTGGGGGACGGGCCGAAGCCGGTCTGCGCCTTGTACCAGATCTGGCCGACCTTTTCCCAACTGTGCCCCCCGACCGCCTTCGCGGTGACGTAGAAGGCGAGGTTCGGAATGCCGCTGCTCACGTGCGGATCCATGCCGGCCCGGTATTGCGAGAACTTGGTCGGCTGCGGCGAGAGGCAGTGCTTGGCCGCCGGGTTCGACATGTCGCGCAGGCAGGTGTAGCCCTTCTTGAGCGCCGCCGGACCCATGATGTCCTTGCCGATCAGCCAATCCGCCTGATCGACGGTCTGTCCCAGCGCCCATTGTTTGACCATTGAGCCGAACACATCGGACATCGACTCGTTCAACGCGCCGGGTTGATACTCATAGGCGAGCTGGGCCGTGAATTGAGTGACGCCATGGGTCAGTTCATGCGCGATGACGTCCAGCGCGGTGGTGAAACGCTGGAAAATCACACCGTCGCCGTCGCCATACACCATCTGCTGACCGTTCCAGAACGCATTGTCGTAGTTCTGGCCGTAATGGACCGACGAAACCAGCGTTTTCCCATGATTGTCCACGGACTCGCGTCCAAATATCTTATTGTAGAAGTCCCAGGTGGTGCCGGCGTTGTCGAAGGCTTCGTTCACCGCCTTATCCCGATTAGGCCTGGTATCGGTTTCCGAGCGGACGGGATCGCCCGGAAGGTCGTTCGTACTCTGGCAATCGAAGACCTGGCGGCGCAGGCCTTGGCGCTTAAGCGCCGTGGGCGGAGGCGCCCCTGTGCTGAGCTGGGCGCGGAAGGCAACTAGGCTTTGGGTCAGCCGCAGGGTACGGCCGGCGGTTTCAGCGAGAGCGGGGTCGCCGCTCGTCGCCATACGCTGCAACACGTTGGGCGGGACGATAAAACAACAGGGACAGCCCTTCATATTTGCATCGAAACGCGTTGGGTGCATGGATACCTCCTCGTATCTCATCGGAAAATAGACATCAGCAATCGCATTGCACTAAAACGTCCGTGGCCTCCCGCAGCCGTAGGTTATGACGCAATTTTCGCGCTGTCATCAAGATTATCGATCCGACGGGGAGCGCACGCGATGCCAGAGCTTTCCATGAAAATTTCCCTGATCCAGATGAATTCGATCAGCGACAAGGCCGCCAATATCGCCGCCGCGGCCACGCTGGTCGAACAAGCCGTCGCCGAGGAACGGCCGGATTGGATCTCTTTGCCGGAATGTTTCGATTTTCTCGGCGGCGATCGCAAGGCCAAGATGGCGGCGGCCGAAACGTTTCCCGGCGGCCCGGCCTATTGTGCAATGCAAACGCTCGCGAAGGAACATCAAGTCTATATTCATGCCGGCTCGATCTTGGAAAAGCCCGAAACCGGGGAGCGCATTCACAACACCACCCTGGTCTTCGATCGCACCGGCGCGGAAATCGCGCGCTACCGGAAAATCCACATGTTCGACATTACCGCGCCGGACGGAACAAAATATAACGAAAGCGTGGTTTTTGCGCCGGGCAATGCCGTCGTGACCTACCGCTGCGAGAATATGATTGTCGGTTGCTCGATCTGTTACGACATACGGTTTCCGGATCTATTTCAGGCACTCGCCGCCAAGGGTGCGGAAATGATCGCATTGCCGGCGGCTTTTACTCTGCAAACCGGCAAGGATCATTGGGAAGTTCTCTGTCGCGCCCGGGCGATCGAGACCCAGGCTTATGTCTGCGCCTCGGCGCAGACCGGCGCCCATGTCGCGGGCAAGGAAAGGCGCCAGACCTATGGCCATTCCCTCGCCGTCGACCCTTGGGGGCATGTCATCGCCAAGGCCTCCGATGGGGTCGGCATCGTCTCGACGCGGATTGATCGCGATCTCGTAGAAAAGGTTCGCGCGCAAATCCCCGTGGCGCAACATAAGGTGCGCTTCGATTGAACGGGAAGCCCGGCCAGCACCGCAGCTTGTTGCGCCTTTTTTTCCGCGTCGCGGCCTTTTGTCTTACAGCCTTGTTGATGGGCTTCGCGGCAAGCGCCGGACTTGCCGATGGCGCGCCACCCAAAATGATTTGGCATCGCGGCGAGCTTGGCGATCCTGGATCGCTCGATCCGCACAAGGCGACAACCTTGATCGAAAGCAATATTCTCGACGAACTTTTCGAGGGTCTTGTCACGCTCGATGCGCGGGGCGAAATCATTCCGGGCACAGCTGTGAGCTGGACGGTCGATCGCGGCGGCACGGTTTATGATTTTAAGCTCCGCGGCGACGCGAAATGGTCGAATGGCGACAAGGTCGTGCCGGAAGACTTTGTCTTCGCGTTCCGGCGTCTGATGGCGCCAACAACCGGCGCGCCATATGCCAATGTCCTTTATACGTTGAAGAACGCGGAACGGATCAACAAGGGCGAACTGCCGGTCGAAGCCCTGGCCGTCCGCGCGTTGGATGAAACGACGCTCGAAATCGCACTTGAGCAGCCCGCCTCCTATTTTATCTCTCAGCTCGCCCACATGACCGCCAAGCCGCTCCACCGGAAATCCATCGAGGCATTTGGATCGGATTTCGTGCGGCCCGCCCATATGGTGACGAACGGCCCTTTCATGCTGACGGAATTCACCCCGAACGATCGCCTCGTTCTCGTCAAGAACCCCTATTATTACGATGCGACGCATGTCGCGCTCGACGCGGAAATCTTTTATTCGCTGGAGGATCGCTCGGCCGCGCTGCGCCGTTTCATGGCCGGCGAGATTCAATCCTACGACGACGTCCCGGTGGAGCAGATCGGTTTCGTGCGCAGCCATTTGGCGGAAGCATTCAAGGTAATGCCGAGCCTCGCAAGTTACTTCTATGCTTTCGATACCCGCCACAGGCCTTTTGATGACCGAAGGGTGCGCCAAGCGCTGTCGATGGTGATCGACCGCGAGTTTCTCGCCGAGCGCATCTGGCGCGGCACCATGGATCCCGGCTATAGTTTTGTGCCGCCGGGGATTGCGAGTTATGGCGCGCCCGCCACGGTCGCTTGGAAGGATATCGATCCCTTCGAGAGGGAGGACGAAGC
>DATARJ010000240.1:0-3223 GCA_036264205.1 Methylocella sp. | reverse complement strand
CGCGCGAAGGCAAGGGCGAAACCGGCGGCGGGGAAAAAGAAACCGGCGTCAAATTTCAAACGAAATTCGGAGGCCAATCCCAAGCCGGAACCCGGCCCCGCGCCGCAATCGAAAGCGAAGTCCGAGTAGCCGCGCTGTTTCCCATTGAAAAACACGGGGAAAAGATGAAGTTAGAGTTGAACTTGCGGGGCGCCCGGTCTGATTCGAGCGCTGGAACCAGGATTAGCTATCCTTTTGGTAAAAATCCGGGTTCAATAGCCATGGCCGAGGGCACTCGGCGCTAAGGAAAAAAACGTGGCAGCCGCCTTCGTACCCGCGCGGGCGTTGATGGCTAAAGCGCTGGCCGCTTTGGTGCAAACAATTTTCGGCCCTCGGCGCGCTGTGAGTCCAATCGTCGTTTCAGAAGAGGTTGGGAGCAAGCCATTCCCGTGTCGGCCCGCGCCTACTTCGTTGCACGAGCTTTCATGGCATGATCGGCCAAGGTCTTGCCGAGAGACCAAACCGCGCCCGGCACGCGATGGCTATCGGCGATCGCCGCCTCAAAGCCGCGTTCGATCCATTCGCAATCCGAATCCGTTATGATGAGCGCCGGAAGAAGCTTCACGGTGTGGTTCGCGTGGCCCGCGACCTGGACAAGAATTTTATGATCCTTAAACAACGGGATGGTGATGAGCTGGCAAAACAGGCCGGGGCTCACCGCTTCGAGCACCGTCCACGCCGCCTTGAGCTTTAGCGAACGGGGCGGCCCGAATTCGATGCCGATCATGAGGCCTTTCCCGCGCACCGCTCGCACGAGCTCGTACCGCTCCGCCATGGCCTCGAAGGCGGCGAGAAGCCGTGATCCAGTCTGCGCGGCCTTTTGAACGAGCCCTTCGGATTCGATCACTTCGAGAGTGGCGAGGCCGGCCGCCATGGCGAGATCGTTCTTTCCAAAGGTTGAGCCATGGACCACGGCCCGGTCCATGCGATTGAATACTTTTTCAAAGATTGCCTTGCGGGTTAACACCGCGCCGATGGGCACATGACCGCCGGAGAGCGCCTTGGCGAGCAAGACGATGTCGGGCTCGACGCCCCAATGTTCAATTGCGAGGAATCGTCCGGTACGGCCAAGTCCGGTCTGGATTTCGTCGGCGACGAATAAGGTCCCATATTTCCGGCATAGCTCCTGAGCCCCGCGAAGATAGGGATCGTCCGGAAGATTGACTCCCTTGCCTTGGATCGGTTCGACTATGAACGCCGCTGCATCGCGCGCGGACAAGGTTTTCTCCAAAGCGGCAAGATCGTTGAAGGGTATTGCGGAGCAACCAGGGACGAAGGGACCGAAGCTCTCCCTAAAAACCCCATCGCCGTTCGACGACAAGGCGCCATAGGTCAAGCCATGAAAGGCATGGTCGCAATAGACAATGCCGGGACGCCGGGTGGCGCGGCGCGCGAATTTAAGCGCGGCCTCGACGGCCTCCGACCCGGAATTCGTAAAGAAAACCTTGTCGAGAAACGGAACAAAATCAAGCAAGCGTTCGGCGAGCAGACCGGCGAGAACGGACACGTCCATCTGCACGAGATTGGGCAGATCACTCGCGAGGACACTGTTCAATGTTTCGCGCAGTAAAGGATGATTGCGGCCGATTCCAAAAACGCCCCATCCGCTTAGGAGGTCAAGATAGCGGTTGCCGGCGCGATCGAACAGATATTGGCCATGGCCAGCACGAAAGCCGACGTCGAAGCCAAGCGTTTGCACGACCCGCACCATCATCTCGTTCAGATGTTGGGTGTGCAGGGCATAGCGCTCCGCTTCCCGCTCGGCCAGCATGGCGCCGATGTCGAAGCGCTGGCCGCTCCGGTTGGATTTCATCTCGTGAACCTGCGTGTTTCTCAGCTTCGACGCTTTGTTCGCGCAACGATGAGCGAAGTAGTCTCCGGCATTTCGACCCGTTGACGCCTCTTCGGTCAAACCGCCAAGACGTTTGAATCAAACATAGCAGCCATGCTTAAGCGATATCAATACAACGCGACAGCAATTAAAATGTGGTGGAGATCTTTTTACGCCACGGCATTCGGCTTTCGCCAGCCGCAGGCTTATCCCATGGGCCGCGGGCAGTGATCAAGGCCGCCGGCCAGGGCCGCCATTGCGGCCGCGAAGCAGCGAAGGCAACGCTGCCTCCCACGCATCGAAAACCCGTCGGTAGGGTATGCGCCGGTCCACTCGGTTGACCAATGGGTTTTCAAAGACGATCGAAAACCACGCCTATGCAGTAGAACTTCATATGATGTATAACAATTTTGCTCAGAGCTTCGCGCGACGCCCGCGACGGCCGCTGGAGTTACCGATCGGCTTTGGTAAGTTGCCGATATTGTCGCCTTGTGGGAAGCCGTCGAGTCGAAGGCCGGTACGCGCGGCCCATACAACGAAGAAATAGCGGCCATTGGTGGATAGACTCGTCGTGCTCGGCGTCCTAATTGTTGCAACGTCGCTGGAAGCGACCGGCGACGCCGTCGTGCGCATGGGGATCGCTCAAAATGCTTGGGTGCCGCGTAGCCTGCTGTTCATGGGCGGCACCATCCTGCTATTCGGATACGGCCTCTCTGTAAACCTCGCGCCCGTCGAATTTGGGCGCGTTGTCGGCCTCTATATCGCGACGCTGTTCATCGTTTGGCAAATTGTCAATTTCGTTGCCTTCCGATCCGTCCCCAACACATCTATCCTCGTCGGCGGCGCGCTCATTGTTGGCGGAGGGATCGTTGTCACATTCTGGGAATGATAATTTCAGACTGACCCACTACCAGCACGTCGATCTACTTGACTTGAACGAATAGGAAAGTTTGGCGTGTCATATTGGTTTGGGTGGTTCGTGGGTCCATGCTGGAGGTTTAGGTAGGGTCGTTGCCGCTCGAAGGCGAGCAAATGCGTCAAGACATGGTGGTGGGTGAGTCAACTATTTTGCACCCGGTCCGGAGCATTGGTTGGATAGGCACGCCATTCCGGGCGCCAGCGTGAACTGGTCCGCGCGGTTGCTCAACGCGGAGCCGTGCTTGGCAAGGATCTGGCGAGAGCGCGCTAATTATCCTTGATGTCCGAAAAGATGATTTCCGGCCATTTATCCTGCTCGTATTTGAAGTCGAAGGCCGAGGCGGCCAGGAAGACCGGCGCGCCGTCGAGATCGCGCGCCATGGACGCCGGGTGCGCGTGAATAAATCTGTCGCGTTCGGCCGGACTCTTCGCCGC
>DATARJ010000141.1:0-4001 GCA_036264205.1 Methylocella sp. | reverse complement strand
TGGTCTTCGACGTCATGGTGAGGATAAGGATCGGCGCATCGGCGGGGTTGATCTTGCGATAGGTCGGATTGGTGGGCAGGTTGGTTGGCAGATCGGCACCTGCGGCGTTGATCGCCGCCTGGACGTCGCGCGCGGCGCCGTCAATGTCGCGGTCGATGTCGAATTGGAGGATAATGCGGGTTTGCCCGAGGCTGCTTGCCGAGGTCATTTCGGTGATATGGGCGATCTGGCCGAGGTGGCGTTCGAGCGGACCCGCCAAGCTCGATGCCACGGTGTCCGGGCTCGCGCCGGGAAGCTGCGCCTGCACCAGGATTGTTGGAAAATCGACTTGCGGAAGCGGCGAGACCGGCAGCTTCAGAAACGCAAGGCACCCGGCAAGCGCAATCCCTAAGGTAAGGAGCGTGGTCGCCACCGGACGTGCGATGAAAGGCGCGGAGAGGTTCATACGTGGGCCTCGGCGGCACGCATGACCGCGGCGAACAAAGGCGCGGCTGCGGCCAAGCGGGGATTGAAAAGCCACAACGGATTAGACCCGTTCTTTACAACCTAACTCCATCGCACGATAGGGCGCCGATGAGCGATGGCGCACTTCGAGAATTTCCGCTATCACTTTGAAAGCAGCCGCCGTTGGCGCCGTGCGGAGCGCCGCGTGAACGATCGGGCGGCTATTTGGCGCAGGGGAGAGCGGGCACTATGCACGGGGCAGAGTCTGTAACGATCGAAATGTTTGACATTCTGCGCTTGTTGAAATCCTTGCCGCAGCGCTATCCATTTCTGATGATCGACCGCGTGATCGAGGCGCGGGGCGACCAATCCGGCATCGGCATCAAGAATGTCAGTATAAATGAGCCGCAATTCCAGGGGCATTTCCCGGAGCGCCCGATTATGCCCGGGGTTCTTCTCATCGAGGGCATGGTCCAGACCGCGGGGGTTTTGTGCGTCAATGCGCATTCGCCCGCGCGAAAGCCGCCGCTTGTTCTTGTCACGATTATCGACAAGGCCAGGTTTCGCAAGCCGGTCATGCCGGGTGACCGCGTCGAGTTTCATATGACCAAGACCAACCGGCGCCGGACCATGTGGTGGTACAAGGGCCGCGGCTTGGTGGACGGCTTGCTTGTATGCGAGGCGGAAATCGCTGCCGTGCTGGCCGATGACGGTGCATAGGTTTTCGCGCCGGGATTTTTTCCGCTCCGACAGACGATCATTGTCCTCTGCGGAAAATATGAACAGCGGACGCAACAGGCAATCGGAACCAGGCAAATGGTTCCCACGTGTCACCCCGCCTGGACGAAACTCTCCAACACCATCTTACGCCCAGCTTTGTCGAAATCGACGGTGAGCTTGTTGCCGTCCACAGTGGCGACCGTGCCGGTGCCGAATTTCGTGTGAAACACCCGCGCGCCCTTCGCGAAGGCCGAGCCCGCGCTCGAAATCGCGACGAGTTCCCCGTCGATTTGCCGAGGACCGCGCCGGGCTTTGCTTTCTTGAAAATTTCCCCGCGTGCCCTCCCTTGCCTCCTCGGCTCGCCGCTGCGCGCGCTGCCAGCCAGGCGTCGCATAGGACGACCCATAGGTATCCATATTGGCGAAACGCGATTGCGCATAGCCGCCATAGGCCGAACCTGTTGCTGCCTCGATGACTTCGACGTGACTTTCCGGCAGCTCGTCCAGGAAACGCGAGGGAATCGTCGTTTGCCAAAGCCCATGAATGCGCCGGTTGGTCGCAAAATATATTTTCGCCCGCCGCTTTGCTCGCGTGAGGCCGACATAGGCGAGGCGGCGCTCTTCCTCGAGCCCCGCGCGGCCCGAATCGTCGAGCGATCGTTGATGCGGAAACAGCCCTTCCTCCCAGCCAGGTAGAAACACGGTCTCGAACTCAAGTCCTTTCGCCGCATGCAAGGTCATGATCGAGACGCGGGCGCCGGAATCAGTGTTGGCCGCGTCCATCACAAGCGAAATGTGTTCGAGGAACGCGCCGAGATCGGGAAACTCCTCCATCGAGCGAACGAGTTCCTTGAGGTTTTCGAGACGGCCCGCGGCATCGGCAGTCTTCTCCTGGCGCCACATATCGGTATAGCCGGATTCCTCCAAAATGGTCTCGGCGAGTTCACCTTGCGGTTTTGCCTCGATCAAACCCGACCAGCGGGAAAAATCGGCGAGAAGGTCACGCAAGGTCTGGCGCTGCCTTGGCTTTAGCTCCTCGGTCTCGACGACCGTTTGCGCGGCCTGCATCAAGGGCACGCACGCGTGCCGCGCATGATTATGAAGGATCTGTAAGGTGGCATCGCCGAGACCGCGTTTGGGCAGGTTGAAGATGCGCTCGAAGGCCAGGTCGTCGGCGGGTTGCGCGGCACAGCGCAGATAGGCCAGTGCGTCGCGGATCTCCGCGCGCTCGTAAAATCTTGGGCCGCCTATCACCCGGTAAGGAAGGCCGAGGGTGATGAACCGTTCTTCGAATTCGCGCATCTGGAACGACGCGCGGACAAGAATGGCAATCTCGTCGAGGGCATGGCCCTTGCGCTGAACTTGCTCGATCTCTTCGCCAATCACGCGGGCCTCTTCTTCGGAGTCCCAGACCCCGGTGACGGTTGGCTTCTCGCCAACTTCGCCATCGGTGAAGAGGGTTTTTCCGAGCCGCCCCTCGTTATGCGAGATTAAGCCCGCCGCGACCGCGAGAACGTGTCCGGTTGAGCGATAATTGCGTTCGAGCCGGATGATTTTCGCACCCGGAAAATCGGTCTCGAAACGCAGTATGTTATCGACCTCGGCGCCGCGCCAGCCATAGATCGACTGATCGTCGTCGCCGACGCAACAGAGATCTTGGCGCCCTTGCGCGAGCAGCCGCAACCACAAATACTGGGCGGTGTTGGTATCTTGGTATTCATCGACGAGCATATAGCGGAACCGGTCCTGATAAAGCTTTAGGACTTCCAGATTTTCGCGAAACATACGCAACGATTCCAACAAAAGGTCGCCAAAATCCGCGGCGTTGAGAATTTTTAGCCTCTCCTGGTAGAGCTTATAAAGCGCGGCGCCCTTGCCATTGGCGAAGGTCGCCGCCTCGCCAGCTGGAACGCGCGCAAAATCAAGTCCGCGATTTTTCCAGGCATCGATCTGATACGCGAGCGCGCGCGGGGGCCACCGCTTGTCGTCGATATTTTCGGCTTGCAGCACCTGTTTCAACAAGCGGATCTGATCGTCCGCATCGAGTATGGTAAAGCCCGATTTCAGACCCACAAGCTCGGCATGGCGGCGCAAAATCTTGGTCGAAATCGCATGAAAAGTGCCAAGCCACGGCATGCCTTCGGCGACCGGTCCGGCAAGTGTTCCGACCCGCTCTTTCATTTCCCGGGCCGCCTTATTGGTGAAGGTCACGGCAAGAATTTCATGCGCGCGGGCGCGGCCTTGGGCGAGGATATGGGCGATTTTGGTGGTCAGAACGCGGGTCTTCCCGGTGCCCGCGCCCGCGAGCACAAGAAGCGGACTTTCAAAAGCCTCGATCGCTGCGCGCTGTTCGGCGTTCAGCCCGTCAAGATAATGGCGCACCCCCGCCCGCGCGCGGGCGGCAATTCCCCCAGGCGCGGGCGCATTGAACGCGGCAAGCGAAAGAACATCGGTCAAGGAATTGTGGCTCCCCTAAGAATCAAAATGGGAATTACCCAAGCAAAAGCGAATCATCTGCATTGCGTGCATTATGCGCCAAATTGGCTGGCGCCAAAGCGGAGCCTTTCCCCTCTCCCCTTGCGGGAAAAGGTGGCTCGAGGTACTCGAGCCGGGCGGCGACAGTGGCGCGACCTCGGCCACGGCCGAGACTTTTCACTAAAACCTGGGCTTCCAGGCGTGATCCTATCAATTGACCCGATCACGCGCGAAAGCCCCGCTGGCCAATATCGCGGCGGTAGAATCCGCCCGGCGAATCCGCAAGGCTGTTTGCCTAGGCGGCCGGGCCAAGGGCACGCAGCCGGTCGAGCGCTCCCTGGAGAATGAATGCCGCCGCCATCC
>DATARJ010000137.1:0-2071 GCA_036264205.1 Methylocella sp. | reverse complement strand
GCCGGCCCAAACGCCGTGGCCCGCATGCCAAGCGCGGCGCGCCTCCGGCACGAGCTGGAAGAGGCGTCCATCCTCCCACACAAGATAGTGCGAAGACACCTCCGTCGCCGGATTGCAAAGCTGCCGCAAGGCGGCCTCTCCAGTCGGCAGGCCGGTATAATGCAGGAGAATCGAGTCGGGCGTCCGGCCGCCTTTGCGCTCACCCTGGTTGGGCGAGGGATCGAGCGTGGCGGGCAAAGAGCTGTCGGGTTTCAATAGCGGTAATACGCGCTGCAGTATTGGTTGCCATAAGCGTCATAACTGAACCGTGCGCAGCGCGGCGGCGGCGGCGGTGGCGCCCCATAATAGCCAGGCGGCGGCGGGGGCGCCGTGTTTGCGCCGACAATGGCGCCGGTCGCCGCGCCAAGCGCGCCGCCTGCGAGCGCCGCGCCGGCCGAGTGGCCCGCGGCGGCCCCGATTGCCGCGCCGGTCGCGCCGCCAAGGGCCGCGCCACTTACGCCACGTTCTTCAGGCGTATAGCCGCAGCCCGCAATCGCGATGGACGCGATGACGAGTATCGTCAAAGGGAAAATCTTCTGCATGCCTCTTCCTAGTGTTTCCTGGGGTGATCCCAATCCGCTCAGACACCCTAGCTGGTGCGCCGGGTCAAGCCGGAAATCGATTCCGGGAGGGAATCTATCGCCGTGCGGCATTTGTACCACGTGCGGGTTGCCAATTCGATAATTGACGACATCGCCCCAGGCGCCTATGTGGATCGGGCCAGCCGGCCGGATGGCCGCCGCTTTCGCAGTGGAGGAAAGTCCGGGCTCCACGGAGACACGGTGCCGGATAACTTCCGGCGGGGGCAACCCCAGGGAAAGCGCCACAGAAAACAAACCGCCGCAGGGCAAGGGTGAAACGGTGCGGTAAGAGCGCACCGCGCGCATGGCAACATGAGCGGCATGGCAAGCCCCACCGGGAGCAAAACCGAATAGGGGCGACGCAAGGCGTTTCTCGGTTGAGGAATCCTTGGATCCGTCTCCGGATCGTTGCCCGGGTTGGTTGCTCGAGGCGGCCGGCAACGGCCGTCCCAGAGGAATGGCCATCGCGCGCGCGAAACCGCGCGCCATACAAAACCCGGCTTACAGGCCGGCTGGCACCGCGCCCCCGACAAGCGGGGGGCCGGAGTTCCTTAGAGGAAGTCCTAAATTGGGCGATGTTCCCTGACTTGGCCCGGACAGGCCGGAGTGCGAAGTCCACCGCGATGTCGCGTTATACCAGGTCCAGTCTCGAGGTAGCGTCAAATTGATGCGCTACCGCTTATTAGACACGTTCGCGCGTCCAGTCCTGTTCCGGCTCGATCCCGAGGGTGCGCATGAATGGGCCATTCGGGCGCTTAAGGTTCTGCAAAAACTTCCCCGGCTGCCGGCCCGGCCAGACGACCCTCGCCTCGCGGTCCGCGCTTTCGGTCTCGATTTTCCCAACCCGCTCGGGCTCGCGGCGGGTTTTGACAAGAATGGCGAAGTTGTCGATGCGATATTGCGGCTGGGTTTCGGCTTCACCGAAGTAGGCACGATTACGCCACTGCCGCAGCCAGGCCAATCGCGGCCGCGCCTGTTTCGCCTCAGCCGCGACGAGGCGGCGATCAACCGTCTCGGCTTCCCCAGTAATGGACATGCGCCCGTCCATGCGCGCCTTGCCTTGCGCGCGCAAAAACCGGGGATTGTCGGGATCAATCTCGGCGCCAACAAAGACTCCCGCGATCGCCCCGCCGATTATGCCCGGGGGATCGCGGTTTTCGCCGATGTCGCGGACTATTTTGTTATCAATGTTTCTTCGCCCAATACGCCGGGTCTGCGCGAATTACAAAAGCCCGGCGTGCTGGATGATCTCCTCGCGCTCGTTCTGGACGCGCGCGACATCGCGGCGGAACGGTTTGGTCGCAAGCCGGTGCTTCTAAAGATCGCGCCCGATGTCACGCTCGCGGGGCTCGACGACATCGTCAAATGCGCAAGGTCGCGGAAAATCGACGGACTCGTCGTTTCGAATACCACGGTGTCGCGGCCCACGACATTGCGCGACACCTCGGCTA
>DATARJ010000116.1:0-3397 GCA_036264205.1 Methylocella sp. | reverse complement strand
GATCGGCACCCGTTTCGGCGTGGTTGTCTCGCAAAAACTCGTGGCGCAAAGCGTTCCGCTGATCGGCGCCGCGGGCGGGGCCGCTATTAATTACGCCTTCGCGGATCATTTTCAGACAATTGCGCGCGGTCATTTCACGGTCCTTCGGCTCGAACGCCGCTATGGCGCGCGAATCATCCGTGCTGAATACGAACGGATGCGAAGAGCAAGCTGAAAAGAGGCCGCGACACCTCGACATTTCCGGAAATTCGCCTAAATCTGCGTTGGGTCAGGTTTTGAGCGAATGAATTTCACCATGGGCGGAGCGCGGAACGGTCCTGGCGTCGCTGTCGCGGTACTGACGGCTGGCTTGGTTCAATCCATGGCGTTCCCGACTGTTGCGCAAGCTGGATTTTTCGATTTCTTATTTGGGCCACCCGTCCCGGCCGTCAGGTCTTATCAAGGCTATTTTGGCGGTATGCCCGGCCATTGGGGCGCCGATCCGGGTTTCCGCCGGCACGGCGATTCCAGTTTCCACAGGCATCGGCATAAGCTCTTGGCGCACCGGAAAATGGTTGTCGCCGACAGCCATCCGGTAGGGCCGGTCCCACCGACCGATCTCATGGATGACGATAGCTTGCGGCGTGGCGACGTGGTGATGACGCCATCCGGGATAAGGATTTTTATTGGCCCGTCCGGCGATCATCACGAGCCGGAGGATTTTCGAAAGCCATCTGAAATCAAGGGACTTCCAAAAGTTGAACGCAAGGCCCTCGCCGTTCTTGATGCCCAAGGTTCCGGTACGGACGGCAAGCCCGGCATGGCTACCGGGCGCTCGGCAAGCGACAAACTCGTTTTTGGGAAAACCATTATAGACCCCCAAGGCCGGTCGATCCGCTACGTCGGACCGTAAGCCGCGTCATCGCTTATTCACCGCCATGGCCCATGGCGAGCAGGATGTCTCCCGCGATGGCCCGGGAGATCCGGCTTTGGCGCGCCAACGCCTCGCGATCGAGCGCATCGATAAATGAGCGCGCCGCGTCGAGCGAGCGCTCGATCCGCAAAGCGATATAACCGACCACCCCGGTATCGACGACAAGCTGCCGGTCGATCAGGAGCTTGACGAGAACGGCCCGCATCAGGGCATCGTCCGGGAGCCCGATCGCGGCCGTCGGGCTGAGACGCAAACGCGACAAGAGATCGGCGGTCTGCAAGCCCCAGGCATCCGGCGGCGATTTCGCGGTGAGAACCAGCGCCGTGCCGCGCTCACGCATCAAATTAACAAGATGGAAGAGCTGCGCTTCGGATTGGCCGATCGCATCGGCGTCATCCAGGAGAAGCGGCCCGGAGGCGGCCAGAGCTTCAATATCCGCCGCCGCCAGGGAAATGGCGGATTGAACGCGGGCTTTGGCGATCGACGCCCAGATCGCGCCAAGGTGGCTCTTGCCGGCACCTGACGGCCCCAAAATGAGCAGTGTCGGATCCGGCCAGTTGGGCCAGAGTTCGATCATCGCATAAGCTTGTTCGTTCGAACCAGACACGAAGAAATTCTCGCGTTCGTAGCCGGGGTCCGGGGCGAGATTCAGCGTCAATTGAGGGTTCGCGGGTCGCGCCTGTCGAGGTTTCTCGCCGGCCATCTCAATGATCCTCGTCATCCGGATAGGTCATGGTGGATTCGAAGAGGATCTGGGGGTCGGGCCCGGCGGTGCCGGTATAAAGGTTGCTTTCGCGGTAGCGCCTGACCGCAAAACGCAAGATCACTCCGGCGGCGGCGGCAAAGGGAACCGCGGTAATGAGGCCGGTGAAACCAAACAGGCTGCCGAACGCCAGCAGCGCGAAAATCAGCCACACCGGGTGCAATCCGACCGATTCGCCGACGAGCTTCGGCGACAAAATATTGCCTTCGAGAAATTGACCGATCAAAACAACGCCAAGCGACATGGCGAGCAATTTCCACTGCGGCCAATCCTGCACGATCGCGACGGTGGAGGACAAGACGAGCGCAGTCAAGGAGCCAACATAAGGGATGAAGCTCAAGATCCCTGCCGTGAGGCCGATCAAGAGGCCGAAATTGAGCCCGATCAGCGAAAGTCCAATGCCATACCAGGCGCCAAGAAAGAGACATACAAGGGCTTGGCCGCGCAAAAACCCTGCCATGGCGGTATCGACCTCGCGCGCGAGTTCCCGCACCGTCTCGCGGTGACGGAGCGGCACAAGCCCATCGATCGTCGCGATCATCTTGTCCCAATCGAGAAGCATGTAGAAAACGACAACAGGCGTCACGACAAGCAGCGAAATTAGGCTGATCAGCGCCGCGCCGCGGGTCATAAGCGATTTTAGAAACGAAGCCGCCCATTGCGCCGCCTGGGCGACAAGATCGTTGGTGGCGCTTGCCAGCTGGCCGCCTCCGTTGTTGCCAAGTCCAAGTTTATCCATCAAACCACCGCCGTAATCTCGCGAGAGGCGCGCGGTCTCGGCCGAAATCAGTTCCTCCAGCTTGACGGCATAGGCCGGCAGCGCCTCGATGAAACTTACGGCCTGACGCCAAAGAACCGGGACGATTAAGATCGAAATAAGGATCAGGACGAGCGCAGAGCACGCGATGATTAGAAGCGTCGCGCTGAGCCGGTTGAAACCCAACCGCTCCAGCCGATCAGCGATAGGATCAAAAAGATAGCCAAGCGCGACGGCGGCGGCGAAAGGCAGAAGCACGCCGCTGAAAAGCCACAGCGAGAGAACGAGGAGCAAAAATGCGCCGATCCAAAACCCAATCTGCCATTCGATCCGCATAACCGCCGCCGCTTGTCGCCAGCTCTTGCCAACGGCTTTCCCATACCATGGGTCGCTTTGAGCGATCCACGGTACAAGCATTACAAAAAGATTCGGCCGTTGACCGGTAGGCTGGGCATCATCGTGGGAAGAAGAAACGGCCTTCCGTTTGGCGCGGGCGCCTCAAAGATTCATGTGTTTGATCCATTGGCCAAAATAGGCCGCTGTCGAGGCGAGGGTCAGCGCCGCTACCGCATAAAGCGAAACATCGAACCAGGCGCCGGCCGGAAAATCGAAAGCCTTGGCGCCGAGAACCATCGCGGCGAAGCTAATTTGCGCGGCGGTATTTAACTTCGAGATCGTCAGCGGCTTGACCTTTATCGGCTTGCGCAAGATGAGCGAGATCATGAAGGCGCCGATAATCATGATATCGCGCGCGACGACGAGAATGGCGATCGTCGCGGGAAGCACTTCGACGACGGCGAGCGAGACATAGATCGAGACGATAAGCGCCTTGTCGGCCACAGGATCGAGATAGGCGCCGAGCTCGCTGCGAAGATCGAAGGTATTGGCAAGCCATCCATCGACCGCGTCGGATAGGCTCGCCACGATGAAGACGATGCAGGCCTCCTTCCAGCGCTGCGTCGCG
>DATARJ010000005.1:0-10027 GCA_036264205.1 Methylocella sp. | reverse complement strand
TCCAAACCAGTCATGACCGCGATCGCGCACGCGGTCGGGCGGCCGGCGCGCCGGCCCGGGAACGCGATGCGGACTGGCGCGCGGAGCCAATGCCGGTAGGAGGTTTAATATGTTCGGCAAGCGTTCGGTCTCCGAAGCCCGCGACAAAAGCCCCATAGGTGCGGCAACTATTGCCGTGGCGGCAAAGCCGATCGGTATCCCGGCTATTCAGGGCGCCCCGCCGGCGCCGCAACCGGCCCCGGAGCCGCAGCGTTCCGACGACTATTACGTCACCAAAAGCATGATCTTCGGGGGGCTTGTCGAGGCCATCGACCTATCGCAATTGTCGCGCCTCGACGCGGAAAACGCGCGCCAAGAAATCCGCGACATCGTCCATGAAATCGTCGCGATCAAAAATGTCGCCGTGTCGACCGGCGAACAGGAAGATCTGATCGATGATATCTGCAATGATGTACTCGGCTATGGGCCCCTCGAACCTCTTCTTGGCCGCGACGACATTGCCGACATTATGGTGAACGGCGCCACCCGCACCTTCATCGAGGTCGGCGGTAAAATCCAATTGACCAACATCCGCTTTCGCGACAACGCGCAATTGATGAACGTTTGTCAGCGTATCGTCAGTCAGGTGGGGCGCCGGGTCGATGAGGCTTCGCCCATCTGCGACGCGCGTCTTACCGACGGCTCGCGCGTCAACGTCATCGCCCCTCCGCTTGCGATTGACGGGCCAGTTCTCACCATCCGCAAATTCAGAAAGGACAAGCTGACCCTAGATCAGCTGATCCGTTTCGGCACGATTTCGCCGGAAGGCGGCGAGATTCTCAAAATCATCGGACGGGTGCGCTGCAATGTCCTGATTTCCGGCGGGACGGGCTCGGGAAAGACAACTCTTCTCAACTGCATGACCAAATACATCGATATGGACGAGCGCGTGATTACCTGCGAGGATGCAGCCGAACTTCAATTGCAGCAACCGCATGTGGTCCGCCTCGAAACGAGGCCGCCGAACATCGAAGGCAGCGGCGCGATTACAATGCGTGATCTCGTCAAGAACTGCCTGCGCATGCGGCCCGAACGGATCATCGTCGGCGAGGTCCGCGGTCCGGAGGCTTTCGACCTGTTGCAGGCGATGAACACCGGTCACGACGGGTCGATGGGCACCTTGCACGCCAATTCGCCGCGCGAGGCGCTAAGCCGCCTCGAATCCATGATTACCATGGGTGGCTTCGCGCTGCCGCCGAGGACCCTCCGGGAAATGATCGTTTCCTCTATTGATGTCATTGTCCAGGCGGCAAGGCTTCGCGATGGGTCACGACGGATCACTCATATCACCGAAGTCCTGGGCTTCGAGGGAGATGTCGTCACGACGCAGGATTTGATCGTCTATGAGGTCACCGGAGAAGACTCCTCTGGCCACCTGAAAGGCCGCCACCGCTCGACGGGGATTGGGCGCCCACGGTTCTGGGAACGCGCCCGCTACTACGGCGAGGAAGAACGCTTGGCGCGGGCACTCGATGCTTCCGAACTCAATGACACCGTCCGGTAGCCAAGAACAGGAGGCTATGGCATGAACATGCACGTTTGGCTCATCGTGGGCCTTACGATGGTCACGGCCGGGGGCATCGTCCACGTTTTTATCTATCCCTACCTTTCTGGGGACATAAAGGCCGAAAAGCGTCAGGACGCATTGCGGACGATGAGGGCGACGCGAGGTGGCGAGAGCCAGGCTGACGCCGCAATCCGCCGCAAAAAAATCACCGAAACCCTCAAGGAGCTCGAACTACGCGGCAAACGGAAGAAGCAATCCCTGGAGACGCGAATCGCTCAAGCCGGTCTCTCATGGACTCGCAACAAATATATCGGCGCTTCGTTCGTCTCGGCGGCATTCGTTGGGGGGCTAATTTGGCTTTTCGGAGCCCACCCAGTCGTGGTCGTGGCTGCCATGGGCGTCGGAGGTTTCGGTTTTCCGGCATGGATGCTTAACTTCTTGCGCAAGCGCCGTTTGAAGAAATTCGTCAATGAATTTCCCAATGCGGTCGACATTATTATCCGCGGCGTCAAAGCGGGATTGCCGCTCGGTGATTGTCTGCGGGTTATCGCGACGGAATCGGCCGAGCCGGTCCGAAGCGAATTCCGCCAGATCGTAGAGGCACAGGCCATGGGCTTGTCAACCGGCGAAGCAGTTGAGAGAATAGTCGAGCGCGTCCCTGTCGCGGAGGCGAGCTTCTTCGCGATTGTTATAAATATTCAGCAAAAGGCAGGCGGCAATCTTGCCGAAGCCCTGGGCAATTTATCGGCCGTACTGCGTGAGCGAAAAAAAATGAAAGGAAAAATCCATGCGATGTCGGGTGAAGCGAAAGCCTCCGCCTCCATTATCGGCGCCCTGCCTCCCCTCGTGGGCGTCATGACCTATTTCACGAGCCCGAAATATATGGAACTGTTGTGGACAACGCAGACCGGCGAACTCGTCTTGGGCGGCTGCGCCGTGTGGATGGGCATCGGAATATGCGTCATGAAAAAAATGATCAATTTTGAGTTTTAGATTGGCGGCGCTGGCACCCAGCCATTGCTCAACTTACTTCAACGCATCTGTCCCAGATTCGCCAAGAATTGAGACCCTCCCGCACGCGTGGCGCAAATGCTCGACCTGATTTACTCCAAGCTGACCGATCCGCAATTTCTGCTGAGCACGCTTGTCGCGATCGCAACGATGCTGACGATTCTAACCGTCGCCATGCCGCTGATCGAGTCCGACACTTTGAGCCAGCGCATGAAATCGGTTGCGACGGAACGGGAACGTATTCGCGCGCGCGCGCGCGAGCGGCTAATCGCGGATAAGAACAAGCGTAGCCTCCGTCAGGAGACGAAAGCCTATATGAAACAGACCGTTGAGCGCTTCAGTTTGTCGAAATGGCTAGGCACTGAACAAGCAAAAACGCAGATGGCGATGGCCGGTTTTCGTGGCCCCCAAGCGGAAGTGGCGTTTCTCTTCTTCCGGCTGGTTACACCAATCCTAAGCCTTGCGATTACCGCCTTCTATATTTTTGTCGTGAACCAATTCGCGCTGGCTGTCACCCTCAAGATCGGCATCATCGTCCTGGCCACCTATATCGGCCTGAAAATGCCGGAAGTCTACCTCAAGAATACGATCGGCAAACGCCAGCATTCGATGGGCCGCGCCTTTCCCGACGCCATGGATCTGTTGCTCATCTGCGTCGAGTCCGGCATGTCGAGCGAACATGCCTTTCGTAAGGTCGCGCAGGAGATCGGCGTCCAGTCGATACCGCTTGCCGAGGAATTGACGCTGACGACGGCGGAACTGTCGTTTCTTCCAGACCGACGCTCCGCCTATGAAAACCTCGGCCTCAGGACTGGGATGGACTCGGTGAGGCAAATCACGACCGTTCTCATTCAGGCCGAGCGTTACGGCACTCCTCTTGGCACCGCCTTGCGGGTCGTTGCCCAGGAAAGCCGCGACCATCGTATGATGGTCGCCGAAAAAAAGGCCGCGGCATTGCCGCCCAAATTGACGGTACCGATGATATTGTTTTTTCTCCCCGTGCTTTTCGCGGTCATCTTGACGCCGGCAATCATTCAGATCAACCACGCGGCATCCTGAAGAACTCGAACTGCCCAGGGCTTGTTCACACCTCTATCGATTCCCGGCCTGGGCTCTTCGAGCTTCCATTAATGAGCGAACCTCGGGCACGATTGCGGGCCACGGCTTCCCCTCATACCCGCTCCGGGTTTCCAGCGACCGTGACGAGGAGCTTGGTATCGCCGAAGAGGCGTTTTGACGCTCGTTTGGCGTCTTCCATTGTCACGGCGGCGATCAGCTTGTTGCGCTCATCGAGATATTCGACCCCGTAACCTTCGGATTGCAAGTTAACAAGTTGGCCAGCGATCTTGGTCGAGGTGTCGAAACGCAGCGCATAGGAGCCGATCAGATATTTTTTTGCCTTATCGAGTTCTTCCTCTGTCGGCCCAAAATCCGAAAGGCTCGAGATCTCCTTCTCGATGACAGCCATCGATTCGGCGGCGCGCTCGTTCTTGGTCGACGTGCCGCCGTAAAGCATGGCGGCGTGATCGTAAGTCACAAGCTGCGAAAAGACCGAATAGGCCAGCCCGCGTTTCTCGCGCACCTCGCGAAACAGGCGCGCTGAAAAAATGCCGCCGCCCAAAATATGGTTGACGACCATCGCCGGGATGAAATCCGGGTCCGTGCGGGCGAGCGCCCCGCGGCCGAAGCGGATCGCCGATTGCGGCACGTCGATAGGGTCGACATGCCGCGTGCCCGTGCCGGAAAAAACGGCGGGCACGACTAAATTGAGAGACGCCTCTTCCGGAAGTCGGCCAAACACATCCTCGAGATGGCCCGCGAGTGTAGCCGCGTCGATCGCGCCGACGGCGGCGATCTTCAAATTGTCTCTCGCAAACATCGCGGCACGCATCTCGAGTAAGTTGGCGCGCGTCAGGGTGAGCAGAGTCGAAAGTTCGCCGCGCACGGGCTGGCCATAGGGATGGTTCGGATAGGCCAATGCGCGGAGGCTTCGGCCAGCGACAAAATCAGGATCGTTCGCCTCGCGTTTTAGACTGGCGACGATCTGGCTCACCACCCGCTCGAAGGAGTCCGCGTCGAGACGCGCTTCGGTTACGGCGAGTTGCAGGAGCGCGAAGGCGCGTGCCGAATTCCGCGACAAGCTCTGCATGCGTCCGGTCAGAACGTCGCGGTCGGCGGAAAACGACATCTCGATCGCATCCTCGTCGAGGGCGCGATGAAAGCCTTCCGAGTCATAGGCTCCAGCCCCTTCGTCGAGGAGGCCCGAAAGAAGCGTGGCGGCGCCGGGCTTGCCGATCGGATCCTGCGCGGCGCCGCCCTTGAAAGCAAATTCGAGGGCGATGAGGGGAATCGCGTAGTCCTCGACGAGCCAAGCCTCGATGCCGCCTCTGGAGACGATCTTCTGGACAGTCGATGCGCGTGAGGGGGTTTCGGCGGCGGCAAGCGCGGTCACGTAGTTATCCATAGACCAGCAAGAACGAGTTCAGAGTGCGAGGGAGTCGATCGTGTCCGTGCCTGTCGAGGCGGGGTAGGATTCAGCCGGCAAGAGAAAGCCCGTCACACTTCGCCGCTTGTCGAGCCAGAGCGCCGCCTTTTTTACGCCGTCAGGCGTGACCGCGTCGATCCGCTCGGGCCATTGCGCGACATCCTCAAGGCTGAGGCCCGCCGCGAGCGAGGCGCCATACCAGTGCGCCAGCGTCGCCTGATTATCCTGGGCGTAGACTGCCTCGGCGACGAGACGGGTTTTGGCGCGCCGCAACTCCGGCTCATTGACACCTTGCGTGGCGACGCGAGCGATCGCAGCATCGATCGCGGCATCGATAGTCGAAAGGCCGACATCCTTCGCCGGCACCGCGAAGACGTAGAAACGCGTGGCGTCGACCGCCGTGCCCTGATAATGCGCCCCGGCCGCAACCGCGAGCTTGCCGTCCATGACCAAGGTCTTGAACAATAGGCTAGTCTGGCCGCCGCCAAGCAGGTGGGCGAGAACCTCCAGCGCCTCGGCCTCGCCGGGCGCGGCCGACTTATAGGACGGCACCAGAAAGACGCTTTGATGCGATGGCTGCTCCACCTTTTCGTCAATCAGCGTCACGAGACGATGCGCGCGCGGCTCGGGCTCGCGTGGACGAAACCGTTTCGGCGGCTCGCCACGAGCGGGAACGGGACCGTAATATTTTTCCGCGAGGCCGGTGACATCCTTTGCGTCTACGTCGCCGGCCACGACGAGAACCGCATTTTCGGGGGTATAGAAACGATCATAATAGGCGAGCGCGTCGGTCCGTTCGAGGCTTTCGATCTCATGGCTCCAGCCGATGATCGGCTTGCCGTAGGGATGCTGTGTAAACAGTGCCGCCTGCACGGCTTCATTGAGCTGATTGGATGGGTCGGAATCGGTGCGCATCCGCCTTTCCTCGAGGACGACATCGCGCTCGGGCCCGACCACCTCGTCCGTCAGCACAAGGTTCTTCATCCGGTCGGCCTCATATTCCATGCAGACGCCTAAGTGCTCCTTGGCGACGCGCTGGAAATAGGCGGTATAGTCATTGGAGGTAAAGGCATTCTCCTGGCCGCCGAGATCCGCGACCAGCTCCGAAAACTTGCCTCGCGGATTGGCCTTGGTGCCCTTGAACATCAAATGCTCGAGGAAATGCGCGATTCCGGACTTGCCCGGCGGATCGTCGGCGGAGCCGTTGCGGTACCAAACCATATGCGTCACGACAGGCGCGCGGCGATCTGGGATGACGACGATATCCAGGCCATTTGCGAGCTTTGCCTGGGTAATCGCCGGGCCCACCGGTTTGCCTTGCCCTCGCGCCGAGGGGTTTAGAAAGACACCCTCCCGCGCCGCCGCGGTTTTGCCAAATGACATTCCACTCATCGCTTTCGAAGGCGACCAATCGCGGTCGAGGAAACGCGCGGGAGTGCCGGTTGGCCCTTCGCCGTCTCTCAAGAGGAAGGTTTACCCAAATATAGAATGGTTCTTCAGAACGCGGCAACTTTTTATCTGGCCGCATCTGGCCGCGCCGCAGCTTCTGACATGTCCCCGCCCTTCAAGGCGTCAGGATCAATTGTCGACCGATGTTTTGGGCCGCTGCGACCGGATATAGGCGCCCGGATCGGCGGTGTCCGGCTGGTCTTTCGGCGCTTCGATAGTTGCCTTGGCGACCCCTGTCGCCTGTCTGTAGCCCGCTGGTGGCTCGGTCAGATATTTGCGCGGCGGCTCCGGTCCCGGCTGGACGGTATCCGAGTGAAAGCGGGTCACAATTGACTTCAAAACTATCCAAGGCGTAAAGAGGCATATTGGCGTCCCTGCGCCCGCCTGACATTCGTCGGGGGGGCCATCCGACGGCAGTGGGCCGCGGCCTTGCTGCAGCTCCGTCTGAGACATTTCAACCCGCGAATTTGGGGTCAACTGCGGCGCGGGCCTTCGCGAATCCAACGCCGCGCGGCGCTCCGCGGCAATATCGGGATCTTTTGGCCAAGCTGGATCGCGTACCGCCTCTTTCGGCGGCGGCAGATCGGTGCGAGGCGGAACGACGATCGGCGCCCTGGCCCGGTAATCGATCGAGTCTTGCTCCTTGTCGAATTGCATGCCGACGAATCCGAGCACCGAATTGAACATGTTGGTGTCTTCCTCCGCCTGCGCCGGAGTCGCGCTGGAAAATCCCGCAACGGACAAGAGAATGGCCACGGCCGTCGGCAAGCCAAACCTATGCCGTAACTCCATGTCAAAAATCATCAAGTCTAGCCTCTTCATGCTCGAGACGCTCCGCAAAATTCTTGAGGCTCTCCGCAAAGCCGCGATGTCCAAAATTTTTCACACGCCTCCTACCACTACCGTTTTATCCGCGTTCAGGGCTTTTTGGAGGCGGCTGGCAGGCAATAAAACGTCATTTCCCGGAGGCGCGGTTGATCTCTCGAGACCTGTTTGCAGGGGCAAAGGAATCGCAAATCAGGAGCGCGACGCCGGCAACGATGGCGGCATCCGCTAGGTTAAAGACATACCACGAGAACGACCCGACATGAAAATGATAGAAATCGGCGACAAACCCGTAGGCCAGACGGTCGTACGCATTGCCGAGCGCGCCCCCGACAATAAAACCAAGACCCAGGGCGGCGGTTTTCGTCCCCGCGTGCCATAGCCAGAGGCCAAGAAAGGCCGTAGCCGCAAACGTAACGATCAGCAGACCAAGCCGCTCCATCCCGTTTTGCGCGCGCAACAGGGAATAAGAGATACCGGGATTTTTGACATAGATCACATCGAAGAAAGGAGTCAGTCGGACAGGCTGGCGCGCTTCGATTCGATAGACAAAGATAAGCCAAAGCTTGTTCGCCTGGTCGGCGGCGAGCGTGGCGCACATCACCCATAAGCCGAGAAGACGCGGCTTCATGGCCATTGTCCCAACGCCCGCAATTCCCGCAAAGCCCGCGCATCGCGAGGGCTTACCTCGGGAAATTCGGGATCGCTGCCAACAAGCGGGGAAATTCTCCAGGATCGCGCACATTTTCTCCCCTCGGCCAGGGCTGGCAGAACGGCGACACCGGGGGTGCCGGAGAGCCGGAAAGCGCCGATTGGTCCCTCTCCCGCCTCGATCGTGATATTGGAGGTGATACAGGTTTCGGCGAAATCGATTGATTCGAGAAGGCCGCGCAGGCCCGCGTCCGCGACAAAGACCGTTGGCGCCGCCTCAAGCGAGGAACCGATCCGCTTTTGCGCCCGCTCGATCTCCAGCGCCCCGGTGACGACCGAACGGACGCGGCGGATTTGTTCCCATTTTTCGGCAAGCGCTTCGTCGCGCCACGAAGACGAAATTATTGGAAGCGCTTCGAGATGCACCGAGACCGCTTCGGGATAACGCCGCGCGAGCCACGCCTCTTCGGAAGTGAAGACCAGGACCGGCGCGAGCCATAAGGTAACACAGCGGAAAATCTGCTCGATCGCCTCTAATGCGGCGCGGCGCTTTTCGCTCGAAGGCGGTTCGCAATAAAGCGTGTCCTTGCGAATGTCGAAATAAAAGGCCGAAAGATCGGTGTTGAGGAAAGCCGTTAGGTGCGCGACAACGCGCTTATAGTCGAATCGCGCATAGGCATCGCGGATCTCGCCATCGAGTTCGGCGAGGCGATGTAGCATGAGTCTTTCGAGCTCGCTCATCGCTTCAAAGCCGACTGTCTCGGCCGCGTTGTAATGGGCGAGCGAGCCGAGCATCCAGCGGATCGTGTTGCGGAGCTTTCTATAGGTTTCGACAAAAGTTTTTAATATTTCCGGACCGATGCGCATATCGTCGGAATAATCAGACGCCGCCACCCAGAGCCGCAAAATATCGGCGCCCGCATCCTTGATGATGGTTTGCGGCGCCACGACATTGCCGGCGGATTTCGACATCTTCTGACCTTTCTCGTCGAGAACGAAGCCATGTGTCAGAACCGCGTCGTAAGGCGCGCGCCCGCGCGTGCCGCAGGATTCGAGCAGCGAGGACTGGAACCAGCCGCGATGCTGGTCCGAGCCTTCGAGATACAGGATTTCGTCGCGCCCCCCGTCGCGCATCCGGTGGATGCCCGCGAGCTGAGGGAAATGTTTTGGATCGTCCAGCGTGAAGGCATGGGTCGAGCCCGAATCGAACCAAACATCGAGAACGTCGTCGATCTTTTCGTATTTTTCCCGGTCGTGGTCTGGGGCGACGAAGCGCGCTGCGGCGCCTTGCTCGAACCACGCATCGGCACCTTCTTGCTCGAAAGCATCCGTTATGCGTTGATTGACCTTCTTGTCGATAAGGATTTCCTGTGTGTCCTTATTGACGAAGATCGCGATCGGCACGCCCCACGCGCGCTGGCGCGAGACCACCCAATCCGGGCGGTTTGCGATCATACCGGTAATGCGGTTTTCCCCAGCGGGCGGATACCATTTCGTCACGGCGATTTCGCGCAGCGCTATCTCGCGCAGGGTGGGGCCCTTCCCCGACGCCCCCTCATCCTGAGGAGCGTGCGCAGCACGCGTCTCGAAGGATGGTCCCGAGCTCCCGCCCTCGTCCTTCGAGGCCCAGCTTTGCCGGGCACCTCGGGATGAGGGCTTCTCTCTTTTGAAGTTTAGAGTAGATGGACGTCTTCCTCGGCGAATGGGTGAATCTGCTGCTGCGCTGGTTCCACATGATCGTGGGAATCGGCTGGATCGGCACGTCGTTTTACTTCATGGCGCTCGACTATTCGCTCGACACCAGGGAGCGAAAGAGCAAGGGCGTGTACGGCACCGCCTGGGAGGTGCATGGCGGCGGCTTCTATCACGTCGAGAAATTCACGGTCGCGCCGCCGCACCTTCCCGCGCACCTGCACTGGTTCAAGTGGGACGCGTATCTCACCTGGATGACCGGCTTCGGCCTGCTCATCGTGCAGTATTACCTGCACGCCAAGTCCTATCTGATCGACCCTTCGGTGATGCCGCTGGAGACGTGGGAAGCCGTCGCGATCTCGGTCGTG
>DATARJ010000399.1:0-7130 GCA_036264205.1 Methylocella sp. | reverse complement strand
TGGCCTTGGTGGCGAGATCCGCCAAATCGGCCTTGGTGGCGAAGTTCGCCGTGGCTCGCTTCGCCCAAGGCTTCGGCCAAGGCTTCGGCTTGTTCGGCCGTAAAGTGCCCCTTGTCGCGGAGGATGCGGGAGAGCCGGAGCGTGTCGAACAAAAGCGCGTTCATGGCGGCACTATGAGACGCTACGCCGCAAAAGTCCAACCGCCGGCGCGGTTCTGGGAGATCGCTGGTTTCGCGGCGACGCGGGTGCGGCGTTTCTTCCTACGCGCCAACGTGCGGCTACCCATTGATCCCTGACGCCCGCGATCGGTACCCGCAAGATCTCGCGTCTAAACTTTTCCGCGCGCGCTTTCGCCGGATTTCCTGGACAGGTGCCGAACCGGGTTCGCGCCGGAGGCAATGGCAAAAATCGTGTCGTTGTCCATTGCGCGGTTTCATCGTTTCGTTTCGGCACAGGTTGCTAGGGGCTCAATTTCGCAATACGCCCGCCAGACAGCGAGATCGGGTCGCGTTCGCGCAGCAATGCCGGGCCGGGCTGTGCCCCCGCGGCATCCTTTTTCGCGCCATTTGACGGCACTGGAGACGCCCACAGATGGTGCGCTGCGTAAGCGCGCCAGGGCCGCCACCGCTCCGCTCGCGCGAGCAACTCGCGGGGGCCGGGCCGATGTCCATCCGCGTCGCTCATCGCGCGCATCAATCCAATATCGGCAGCCGGAAAGGCGTCCGGCTCTCGCAACTCTCGCATGGCAATATACTGTGCCGTCCATTCGCCGACTCCCGGAAGCGCGCGAAGCCGGACGATCGCGTCCTCGAGATTGCCTCGAGCGCCAAAGATTTGCGGATCCGCCAACACGGCCGCTGCCAAGGCCGAAAGCGCCGCGGCGCGCTGCTTGGGCACGCCAAGCGCCGAGAGATCGGCCTTCGCCAAACGCTCTGGGCGCGGGAAAATATGGCTGAGGCCTTTGTCTCCAAGACCGTTGGCGGCGAGCGGCTCGCCATAGGCCGCAACCAGCTTTCCGGCCAGGCTCGTCGCGGCGGTCACCGTGATCTGTTGACCCAGGACGGCGCGAATGGCGAGTTCGAAGCCATCCCAGGCGCCTGGGACGCGCAGCCCCGGTCGCGCCGCAATCAAAGGAGCCAGCGCCGGGTCTTCCGCAAGCGCGGCACCGATCGCGCCGGGGTCGGCGGCAAGATCGAACAGCCGCCGCAGCCGCGCGATAATCGCTGGAAGGGCCGGGAGTTTCGGAAATCGAATGGTCGCGCGCAGCGCAGCGCCGGCGGCGGGCCGCACCGAAACGGTTCCCCGCAGGCCGCCGATCTCGATTGTACGTGCGTACTCGTCCCCTGAGATGACCTCGACACCGGGGATCGCGCGGGCCTGGAGATAGGACGACATCGCGGCCCAATCATAAGGCGGACGGTAGCGGAGGAGGATCGTGACCTCGCCGCTTAATCCGGAGGAAGATTCCGCCGCCCGGCTGCGGCGCAAAACCCCAGGCGGCCGGCGGAACAGTTGATGGAAGGTTTCGTTGAACCGGCGGATGCTGCCAAAGCCGGCCGCCAAGGCGATCTCCACCATCGGAAGACGCGTTTCGTGGATCAGTTGCTTGGCCAGCAACACCCGCCGGGTTTGCGCGACCGCAACCGGCGGTGCGCCGAGATGCCGCCGGAAGAGCCGCCGAAGGTGGCGCTCGCCGACCCCTAGCCGCTCCGCGAGCCTCTCCACGCCGGCTTCGTCCAAGGCGCCCATTTCGATCAGCGCGAGCGCGCGAGAGACCGTATTCGACGTGCCTCGCCAAGCGCCCAGATCAGGCGCGGTTTCCGGACGGCAGCGCAGGCATGGACGAAAGCCCGCCTCCTGTGCGGCTGCCGCCGAGCGGTAGAAAGTGATGTTTTCGCGCCTGGGCGTGCGCGCAGGGCAAATTGGGCGGCAATAGATCCCGGTCGTCTTTACGGCCGTGAAAAACCGTCCGTCGAACCGGGCATCGCGGGCGCAAATGGCGCGGTAGCAAGCATTGTGATCGAGATCCATGTCTGCATGTTCGCATTGCCTGCCCGCGATGTCTCGCGGTTTTCGGACACGGCCTCATCGCCCAGGGTTAACGGTTCACCAATAGAAGTTTTATCGAACGATAATGGCGCATCCTTGCCCCTAATCTGAGAAGAAAGTCCATCAACAAATGGAAGTCCGCGGAGGACGCGCCGCGAGGCCCGGGGAGATGGCCAAGGCGGTGCTGTTCCTCGTGTCCGGGGATGCTCCTTTCGTCACCGGTCACCCACTCGTTGAACAGGTTGCATCGCTCAAACAGACGAGGTCCGAAAACCGCGAGCAATCACCCTCGCAGCGCGCCATCGTCACACGACACCGTCGCAAAATAGCAAAATAGGAAGGATCAAATCATGACATACCTGGTATTCCAATTTGAGCGTTTGCCGACAGCCTCCGGCGAGATGCTCGTCGTAACCGACGAGGAAGGGCTTCTCCGCGCCTTGGATTGGCAAGACTGCAAGGCACGGATGCATAAGCTTCTGCGCATGCACTACGGCGCAAACAACGTGAGGCTGGACCGCCGCCGCCCGGCCTCGGCGGCGCGCAGATCCATTGAGGCCTATTTAGCCGGTGATCTGCCGGCGATCGACAAAGTTCCGGTGAAGACCGGCGGCACGGCGTTTCAACGCGAAGTGTGGGCGGCGCTGCGCACCATTCCGGCAGGTAAGACAGTCAGCTACGGCGCGCTGGCCGGGCAACTCGATCGACCCAAGGCGGTGCGCGCCGTGGGCCTAGCGACCGGCGCCAACCCGGTGGGCGTGGTCGTGCCGTGCCACCGCGTGATCGGCGCCAACGCGTCGCTAACCGGATATGGCGGCGGCTTGCAGCGCAAACGCTGGCTTCTCGAGCATGAAGGCGTGCGGCTCTCCGGGCGATGATTGGCGCAATCGTGGTCAGGCTCAGCGGCCTCCCGCGTTAGAGATGATCCATCTCTGCGTTCGGCATTTGCTCGGCCAAGGCCTTTTTCAACGCGTTGAAGTCGTCTCGCCGTCTTCAGTCTTCACTATCCCCGCACACAAATTTCCCGATAGTCCCTGCCGGCGGGAGTTGCGCCTCGCGTCAGAACTCACTATCGTCCACAGCATTTACATCATGTCATTAGCGGAGCGACAAGCATGACGTTTCTGCAAACCTTGAGGAACATTAAAAGCGACTACGTACGCATGTCGCAATTACAAGGGATCAGACTTTTCCCGATCCGTTTTCTCTTCGTAGCTATTACTCCAGGAATTGTGGCGCTGACGCTGTACCGGTTTTCGCACTATTTCTATGTCAAACGACTGCGTGTTCTGGCTTGGCTTCTGTGGTTGATTAATCAATATGTTACCGGGGTGGATATTACACCGAGCAGCGAAATCGGAGAGTCGTGCTATATCGGCCATCCGGTGGGCACGATAATTTCTGGAAAATTAGGGAAGAACGTGATGATGTTCGGGGCTCCTGGCATCGGCGGCGGCGTGGGTCGTGGCGACGTTGGCGCCGGCGGTGGATTGCCGGTGATCGGAGACAACGTGGTCATTGGTGTTCGCGCGATGATCCTCGGACCAATCAGGATAGGAAACAACGCCACTATTGGTGCTGGCGCACTCGTGATCAAGGATGTAAAGGATGACGTCTGCATGGTGTGCCGGCCTGCTATTATTGTCAAGTCGGCCGGCATAAACTATGAGGAAATTGCCGGAATTGACATGAAGGACCGTCTGAGTGTCCGTCCGGAAAGACGCTGAATCTTAGGGCACCATCGATGAAGACGACAGAACTCCGCACCGACGCAGACCGGCCTCGAAATTTTATCCTGGTCTCATTCAATGATCCCTGTCATGCCGTTGTGAGGGAACGTGGAGCCTTCCCTGACGATCTAAGGGGTTTCGCAGTGGCTCTGAAAACTTCTTTGCATTGACCTCGGAGGCGCTTGAATATGCCCAAGCAACCCAACTCGAATCCGTGGGCATGGGTATCGGCCCACATGCCTAATGTGCGCCAATGAGTGAAGCAAGAGCACCGCGGCCGTGATCTGTTGGGACGTCAGTCCGAATTTGCGATCGACCGCCGGCGGCTTTCCAAGGGCTCCACCGTGGTTCTGGGCGGCAGATCGCGCATGACGGTGCACCCGGGCCAAATGTCGCAGCCATCACCGATGCGAATCGAACCCAGCACCGCGGAGTTAAGTTCTATATTGACGTTGTCGCCGATCACCGGCAAACCCGGACCAGCACCTATATCCTTGGTGGACCGTCCGCCGCCAATACCGCAATGGCCCCAGATGGTGCAGTCCGCTCCGAGGCGCCCGAAGATTTGCGTGGAGATCGGATGGACCAGCAGCAAGCCTGGCCCGATTTCGGTCGTTGGCGCAATGTCCGCGCCCGTCAGGACTAGATTTACGTGCCAGAAGAAGCGGGCGAGAAGTCGATGATTTCGCCGAAAGAAGTAGTTAGATATCCGATATAACCAGACGCATTGGTAAGAGGGATGGAGCGCGAGGATGCCCAGAGGGAGGACGTTGGGTCCTCGGAGGCTGCGCAATCTCTCGCGATCCCGCCGCAGCCGCTTCCGGACGTCAGACCAAGTTGTGGGCTCAGGCGTCATGACACCGTGCCGTCTTCGGCGGCCAAGGGAGCATGCCCTCCCTCCGACATTCGTCTATTGCCCGCCAACAATAGCTTTACTGAGTTAATATCATTGGAGGACATACTGCGCGATAAGCGAAGTACGATAACATACGCCGCGAGACCGATAGGAATGACGAGCAATGGCGTCCGAGCGGAGAGATACATAGCGGCGACCATTGATACACCGGCCAACAACGGCCCATTAAGATCGCGAAACCGGATATAATGGCCAATTTTGTTATGGATAATCAAGATCCGTGCCACGCACTGGGCAATCGCACCGCAAAGGGCCGCAAGAGCCGCGCCGGCAATCCCCAACGGCGGGATCAATAACAACAGCCCAATGACAAGGGTAAGACAACCAGCTGTCAAACACGGCAAATCGAAGCGTTGCAGGTCAAAAACGAGCAGCACGGTCGCCATCAGCTGGCCTGCCGCCATGACAAGAGTGGCGCACATCAGGATCTGGACCGGCAATCCCGCTGCCGCAAACTTCTCGCCGAAGACCGCCCCGATGATCGGCGGCACCGCAAAAGATATGCAGATCGCCGCTGGCATGCCAACGATCAAGCCATAGCGAAGAACGAGCCGGCAGAGGTACGAAACCGCATCGGGGCTTTCGGCATGGAGACGCGCCAGGATCGGCAGCAACACCGCCATAAACATTCCCGGAACAATGAGTGCCAGATCGTACAGCCGCGCCGCGATCGAATAAACGGCGACATCCGTGTGCGACGCCAGTTTGGAAAGGAAGATGACATCGAAGCGGCTGAAAGCGGTCGACAAGACGAGCATGCTAAAGAGGATCGGAGCTTGCCGCAAGAAGCGACTCAAGGTAACCCGGCAAAAGGCGCTCGGCTGCAACAATCGCAACGTTTGGCGGTCGAGTAGATAAAAGCAAAGGGTCGCCATACGCAGCGCGACAAATGCTAGTATAACCTCCGTAAGACTTGCTCCCAAATAGATCATGACAACAAAAACGATAAGGCGTAGCGCGCCTTCCAGGATATTTATGAACGCGACGAAGCTTAGACGTTCCTGTCCGATCAGCATCATCTCGATTACCAAGATTAGAGCAGTAGGCGCAAGGGAGACGCCGACGAGGGCGAATGACGCGTGTAGGCCGGGCGGGTAGAGAAACTGTCCGATCAACCCCAGCCCGATGGCCAGCGGAACCGACATTACCAAGCCAAGCGACCCCGCCGTGACCATCTCGGAGCGCCGGTCATCGGGTCTTGCCGCGGCGTCGCGCGCCAGCAGGAGATGCAACCCAAGCAACGGCGCTTGCTGCAGCAGCTGAAAATAATTGAATATAATCGAGTATTGACCGAAGGCGTCGAGGGACCAATTGCGCGCCATATAGATGGCCAGGAGTACGCCAAGCAGCGCCCCAAGAAAACGTCCAGCGGTGCCTGAGCCAAGGTTTTTAAGCACATTGCTTAATTTCAGCAAAGTATGGCCTCGCTTAATGCTGCTGGAATCAGATAGTCTTCCTACAACTGCGCCGGAGATTGCAATGGGTTCACGCTCATCTGCCGCGCGTACGCGATCCGGAGCATCGAACGACCGTCAGCTTACGGTAGTTCGAATCATATGGCGACCTCTTCGCGTTTAGAGGAACCCGCGCGGACGACGGTCGATGGGCAGGCATCGATCGTGTCCATCCCATCAATCTGCATCCTGGGCGTGCTTCTGTAAGAAGACCATGTAGAATGCCTTGAAGGGTGGCGGGGTCACCCAAAACACGAATTGCCATAGGCGCGCCAATAGCACGCTATCCGCATGGTAAAATGGCTGGCCGTCGTAAGTGTAGCTATAGTGACGGAAATGGGTTTGCGGAAACAGCTGGCGCAATTTCGACCGAGTGTTCATGCGATAAACTGGAATGAATGAATCTTCTTCCTCACGATGACGCTCAACCAAGCTCAACACGACTTTGTGCAAGCGCTTCGGCACCAACCGGGCGCCGATTCCAACATACCCCCATTTGTTCGGCGTCCAGGCGCAAACCCACCCTCCCGGCTTTAGCACCCGGGTCAGTTCGGCTGCGACCGATTCTGCGTCTTCAACGTGCTCAAATACCGAAAAGGCCGAGATGAGGTCGAAGCTTGCATCGGCCACCGGCAGGCGGCCGCTCGGCTCAAGCAAGAGCAGCACGTCGGCCTGGGGATTTCGGTGGACCGCTGGATCAATGTCGCAGGCGACCACCTTCGCACAACGTCCGACGAAGTTTCCAAGATTACGCCGCAAAATGACGGGGTCGTTTTGCCATTTTCCGTGACCGGCGCCATATTCGAGGACGGTCATTTCACTGTTAAGCAAAGCATTAACTCTAACAATATACTCCATTCTATGGTCAACCCGACAGTATCCGCCAGCTGATACTTCCGGATACAGTTTATTTTCGACACTTTGCATTTAATTTTACGAATTACCGTTAATCGTTTAGCGTATCACGGAGGAAAATCTAGC
>DATARJ010000389.1:0-6627 GCA_036264205.1 Methylocella sp. | reverse complement strand
CGCGTCCTTTCGGTATATTTTTCCATATTCATGGCGGATATCTCCCGTTCGCGAAGCCACCCCTTATTCCAGCTGCCATCCGCGAACGGACGTTGGCAGGCCTGGCACCATGGCGGCTACGCGCGACTCACGGTTTTGGCGTTACGATCCGCGGCAAATCTCGCGGCCCTTGCGGCCGCCCTTTGCTAGAAATGTAGGGGAGAAATGCGCGCGCGGTAGGGTCTCGTGCCCGCGAAAAGGTTCATGGGCGTTAAGCGCGGAAGCACGCCGGGCAAAGGCCCGCAAGCTGCCGCGCGAGGAAAACTCTCGTTCTCGTGGCGACCGACTGGCCGCCAGGTCCGGTGGCCGCCACCCTAAGAACCGCGAAGTCAGCCGGTCCAAAAACGACCTCGGCTTGACCGCACCAGGGTCTCCTCCGGCAAATCAAGGCAAACAACCAAACGTACGACTTGCCCGTGGCTCACTCCTGGACCGGTTCATCGGCATTCGCCTCTTCGCCGCCGTGCGGCCCGGCTTCCCCCGTTTCCGCCTTGCCGCCGCGTCTGCGGCGGGGACGCGGATGAAAACCGTCGGCCGCATCGTCCGCCTCCGGCGGACCGGCGAGCAAGGGGGAAAGTGCCTCAACGGGCGGCGCGGCGTCGTGGGCTTCCGCTGGGACGCGAACAGGGCCGGTGATGAACGCCGGAAGATCGTTGCCTTCGATGCCGGCCTCGGCCATTTGGGGTTCGGCGCGCGGATCTACCCGAATCGAGCCTTCATTGCGATAATCGCGCTGACCACGTCCACGGTTGCCGCGATTCTCCTGATCGCGGCCGCGGCCATTGCGTTCTTGATAGGACCGCTGCTCTTGATATGGTTTTTCTGGGGAGGGTTGATATTCCCTGTCCCGGTAGTTCCTGTCTTGAAAAGGGCGCTCCGGACGCGGCGCACGCTCCGGCCGGGTAAAACCCTGTCTCTCCCCATTGTTATAGAGAGATCGCTCTGGACCGGGTTGCGCGGGGCTTGGCTGGGGCTGCGGCATGAGGCTTGGCTGCGGCGGCACGAAGCGCTCGGCTGGGGAAGCAAATCTGTCGGGGATGCCGGAAAAATCGCTGTCGTCCTCGGCGTCTTCCGCATTGGCTTCGCCAGGCTGACCCTGATAAGCGCCGGGTCCTTGATGCGGGACTTGCTGAGCCGCTGCGATCAGCCGGAAATAATGTTCGGCATGCTGGAGATAGCTTTCCGCCATGACCGGATCGCCAGAAGTTTGCGCGTCGCGCGCCAACTGGAGGTATTTTTCGCCGACGTGGTGGGCCGTTCCACGAATTTTCACGTCAGGGCCGCTTGATTCATAGGACCTCGCCAGAGGATTCGGTCCCTTGCGATTGTTGGGGCGGCCACGCATACGTTTGTTATTCTGTCCTGGTCTCATCGATGATCCCTGGGTGGCATCGTAATTGCGCTTCGCGCGCAGCCGGACCGGCGTGCGTTCACGGTCCTTACCAAACCCTTATTTTCAAAGCACGTAGACGCGAGCGCGGCTTTCCAGCCGCTGACGATTGTGCTCACGAAACCGCGGTGGCACCGGATCTTCGACCCTTGATGTTAGAGTCTCAGAGTCTGGAAACATTGATCCCGGTTGCGCCGGGCATCGCGACATGGCTCGAAGCGGAGGTCGCCTTACTGCCCGCACGCCCGGCTTTTCGGACGTTCGCGCGGACCCGAGGACCTCAACGCCAACCGCAACCATGCAACCTGAGCGAAAACCAATCCTTGGCAGGGGAACCTAGTCGCTTTCGCGGCAAACGCCAAGAGCCTTTGCGAAAATATATTTCTTGAGACGTTGAGCGTGACCAATTTGTCACGCTAGGGCTCACTGGCCACGACACGCCAAGACCACACGCCGGCTTCCGTCGAGGTCAAGTCTGACCTTGACCGGTGCGCCGAATGCGCCGGCCAAGAGCGATTCGACGGCCGGTTGGCCTTCGCCCACTTCCAGCGCAATCAAACCGCCTGGCGCGAGCATATCCCGCGAAGCCGGGAGGATTGCGCGATAGGCTTCTAAGCCGTCTTCGCCGCCATCCAGAGCCAAACGCGGATCGTGATCGCGAACCTCCGGTGCTAGGCGGACGATTTCGCCGCGCACGACATAGGGCGGATTGGAAACAATCATATCGAAAGGACCACGCAAGGCACGGGTCCAATCGCAGCAAAGGATGGCCCCGCGTCGCGCGAGCCCCAAGGCGACAAGATTGTCGCGCGCGATCACGCAAGCGTCACGCGAAATATCGACGCCGACACCGAATGAACCCGGCAGGCTCTGCAACAGCGAGCAAAGGATTGCCCCCGACCCCGTCCCAAGGTCGAGAATCCGCCAGTTTTCGCACGGAGACCGGGCCGCGTGGTCGAGAACCGCCTCGATGAGCGTCTCGGTGGAGGGACGCGGATCGAGAACGGCGGGGCCGATCTTGAAACGGGCCCGCCAAAAATCTCGATGGCCGATGATTCGCGACACCGGCTCGCGCTTTAATCGCCGCGCCGCGAAGTATGCGACCGTCGCAGCGCCGGGACCAAGTGGACAATCGGGGTTGCGAACGAGATCCGAGTGATCGATACCGAGCGCCACGCAGAGAAGCACGCGGGCATCGATTCGCGCGGACTCCACGCCGCCTTTCGCGAAAGCCCGCGCGAGGGAGCGCTGCGCCGCGTCGCGCGCCATTGCCGGTTCGAAATCGGGCGGACGCGTTATCGCAAACTCTTCCCTCACGGCGAGGGCTGGCCCGCGGCATCGAGCAGAATCCTGGTCAGTCGCGCGGCGAAATGCGGCGCGTCGGCCGGCTTTTCGCCTTCCATCAGCCGCGCCTCGTCGAAAAGGAGCCAGACGATATCCTCGAACTTTGCCTTGTCCGGGGCCCCCATTCGCGCGGCCAGGGCGCGAATCAGCGGATGCGCGGGATTGATTTCGAGCACCGGCTTCGTCGCCGGGCCGAGACGGCCGGTTTCGGCGAGCATCCGTTCGAGACGGCGGTCCGGCCCGCGATCGGAGGCGACGAGACAAGCGGGGCTCGCCGACAGCCTGTCGGAAGCGCGGACATCCTCGACCGCCTCGCCCAAAACCTGTTTCATGAGCGCGTAAAGGGTCGCGAGACCCGCCGCCGTGGATTCGGCTCCGGCCGCGCCAGCCTCTTGTTTCTCCTTGAGCGGAATGGATTTTATGTCAGCCGCGCCCTGCGTCACCGACTTGAACTGCTTGCCGTCGAAGCCAACCGCCGTCGCCACCCAAAAGGCATCGACCGGATCCGGCAACAGCAAAACCTCGATGCCTCTCGCCCGGAAACCTTCAAGCTGTGGACTGACGGCAAGGCGGGCAAGATCCTCGCCGAGAAGATAATAGATCGCCGTCTGGTTCGTTTGCAGGCTTTCCACATAGTCCTTCAGGCTGCGGCCGCCTTCCGGATGGGTCGACGACGCAAAGCGCGCCAAACCGAACAAGGCGTCGCGTTTTTCCGGGTCCTCATAAAGTCCTTCCTTCAGGACGCTTCCGAAGTGCTCCCAGATCTTCGCGAATTTTTCCTTGTCGCTTTCGGCAAGCTTGGTCAGTTCCTGAAGGACCCGGTTCGTCACGGCTTTCTTGATGGAGGCGAAGGCCGGGCTTTCCTGAATGGTTTCCCGTGAAACATTCAGCGGAAGATCAGCCGAATCGACCACCAGACGCACGAAGCGCAACCATCGCGGCACAATCTCGGCGTCTTCCTTGATCAGCACATGGCGGACATAGAGCTTAGCCCGGCCCGGACGCGAGGGATCGAACAGGTCGAACGGCCGCGATCCTGGCACAAACGCCAAAACCGTGTACTCGTGGCGCCCTTCCGCGTGCCAGTGCATCGTTAATGCAGGTTCGTCGAAGACACCGCCAAGGCTTTGATAAAAATCGATATAGGCCTTCTGTTCAATTGCGGCCTTCGGTTTGGTCCAAAGCGCCACGCCGTCGGTTAAGCGGCGCGCGCCCTTCTCCTCGACAAGCTCGATCGGCACCGCGAGCGCGCTCGAATGTTCGCGCACGATGCGCTCGATCCGGGCCCGCTCAAGGTAATCCTTGGACTCTTCGTTCAGATGGAGGACCACCCGCGTACCCTGGACCGGGACCTCGCCTTGCGCCAGCGGCTGGATCGAAAACGTGCCCTTGCCGTCCGAACTCCAGTGGTAGGATTCGACTTGCCCCGCGCGGCGCGTAAAGACATCGACATGGTCGGCGACCATGAAGGCCGAATAAAATCCGATCCCGAACTGGCCGATCAAATTGAGTTTCTCCGGCGCGTCCATGCCCCCCGCCTCTTCGCCGCTGTTGCCGAACCGGTCCAGAAAGGCGCGGGTTCCGGAGCGCGCGATGGTGCCAAGATGATCGGTGAGGTCTCGATGCGACATGCCGATGCCATTGTCCTCGACGGCGAGGGTCTGGGCGTTCTTGTCGATCGAAATCCGGATCGCGAACGGCGAAGATGCGAGCGCGGGATCGGCGAGCGCCTCGTAACGCAATTGCTCGCAAGCGTCCGCGGCATTGGAAAGGAGTTCGCGAAGAAAGATGTCCCGATCGGAATAGACCGAATGCACCATCAGGTGCAGCAATTTAGCGACATCCGCTTGAAAAGCTTGGCTTTGACCCGCTGTGTCCGGCATTGTCAGGTGGCCTTCGTTCCGGTTGCAATTGCTATTCACGAATTTGGCGGCCCGTCGCGGCTCGCGCCGAACTTCGCGCCGCCATTTTCCTCGCAGCGCGGATATTGCCTTTGCGCCCGCCGGATACAAGGCCTTCGCACTATCCGTATTTTACCCCCAAATTTTACCCCCAAAAAGTCCAAGAATTCGCCGCGGGTCAGGCCGCCCGGCGAAACCTCGAGCAAGTGAAGCCCGTATTGATGCGGTGTTCACGGTCGAGCCAAGGGAGCGGATTGCGTTTGAGCTGATCGAAGAGGTAGCAAAATTTCCGTCAGTACGAACACATATGTAGACGTGGGAGGTGACGTTTGGATGGCCGGGTCAAGCCCGGCCATGCTGTCGGCGGCCGATGGGTCAATCTCTTCGAGCTTTGGTTTTTTTGCCTGGCCGGTCCGAGCAACCTTGGCTTCGCCGGCCGGCTTTCAGCGCCTTGCCGCGAGCGCTGGTACAAGCCGGTAGGACTCCAGCCGCCGCTATTTGAGGGGTAGCTCCTTACAATTTTCCACCACGGTCGAATTGTCGGCGGCATTTGTTTTGTTAAAGACCATACCTTCCGACACGCGAATCTGGCCGCTCGCGGTGTTCTCGGAAGTCCCAGAGTCGTACTTAAGCTGGAAGGCAAGCTTATCGGCTTCCGGTCCGCCCGATGGATTGTTTACGCCAAGCGGTATGACAACAAAACTATTTACGTCGAGCTTGCCACCCGCCGGGACGGTCGAGTCGGGGGCCAACGAAATACCCAGGCTTTGCGCGATTCTCGAATCCGTGGACGCGAAACGGCGGTCCCATTCCCACAGCTGCTTGGCGTGTTGCTGCGGCGTGGATTGGTCCACATAAAGAAGCTTCGGATCGAAAGCGAAAGCTTTGTTAGACTTTGTATTGTCGAGGGTTTCGATTTTGAAGACGGCGTAGCCGTCGTCCGCCCTCAAAGTGACAGGGCCCGATGCCCCTTCATAACTTTTGCATACGCCGACCTGGCGATATGAAATATTTGTGGGTTGACCGGAACCTTTACCGCATCCAGATAGCATCGATACGGCGATCAATACCGGTACGGCTAGAAAGTACAATCTTGACGTTTCCATAATATTCTTTCTCTTCGTAACTTGGTTAGACTCGTCGGAGGAGCGCCGCATCTACTCCTCCGTGTTTGGATACCACCTCTTCGGCCGCCGATGCGTGCTCTTCACTGTCGGAGGCATGGGCCGCATTCCGAACAACACGCAGTCAGCCGAAGGCGCCGCGCGATCTTCATCTTCGTAAAAAAGACCGTGCGCCAGGCTCAGCCGTAACCGATGTGTCATACGATGTCCAATTTTAATTCACAATCGCCGGGATCGGCGGAACTCTTAGGCGGCTATTCCGTCCCTGCGTGGTCATTCCTTGTCGGCGATACGCCGGATCACCAACGAAACGCCGGCGGGGTTTGGGGCGCGCGATGATTCTTTTTTCCGGCGCGCTACGGGCGCCAATCGATGAGCGGCTGGCTTTCGAGCCAATAGCTCCTGTCCACGGCCACTTGATTCCGTTTTACCAGTCACGCGGCACTGCAGCGATCTGCCGCTCGTCGAGCGCGCTGGTCTTGATCAAGGCAAACAGCGGCGCACCTCGATCGAGACCGAGTTCGTCGAGCGCGTGGCGCGTGGTCACGGCATAGAGACGCCCCTCCCCTTCGAGCAGGATCTCCACCGCGGCCAACGGACCGTTTCTTTTGATTGACCCGATCCGTCCGCGGAGAGAACTGCGCACGCTGAGATCGTGCGGCGGGCGGGCGGCAAGCACGACGTCGGTCGCTTTAACGATAATCCGGACCTGCCCTCCCAAGGGCCCGGCCGGACCGGCGAGCCAAACCGTACCGGCCGGATGCGTCAGCTCGGTGAGGCCATAGGCGGCATTCTCGCCGCGAACTTTCATCATCAGAACGGAGATGCG
>DATARJ010000385.1:0-2567 GCA_036264205.1 Methylocella sp. | reverse complement strand
GGCGTCGAAACCCAAATGCCTGCCGCCGAAATTCTACGCATATCGAAAGTTGTCGAAGACGCGCGTGCGAAAACCTCTTTCACCAGCACGCAGGAAAATGCGTTCATGGTCCTCGCCGCCGAGGCGCTCGCCGACAAGACGGAGACCACCGCCCTCTCGATTGACGGCGCGCCCCATGAGGGCGCCTTCTTCAAGAGCTGGCGCGCAGCCGCGCTCGACAAGACTGTCACGATCGCCAATAGCGGGCAGGCGCCGGTGAGCGTGGTTTTGACCATGTCCGGCAATCCGCTGAGCCCGGAGCCAGCCGCGCAACAGGGCTATCGAATCGAGCGCGCCTATTATTCGCTGGCTGGAACGCCTATCGAGCCAGCGGCGCTGATCAAGCAGAACGACCGCTTTGTCGTCGCTTTAACGGTTACTGAAAGCGAAGCCGCGTTTGCCCGGCTGCTCCTCGTCGATCATTTGCCGGCGGGACTCGAGATCGATAATCCCGATCTCTTCGAGGGAGGTTCGATCGACGCGCTGTCTTGGCTCAAGAAAACCGTCGAGCCGGCGGACACCGAATATCGCGATGATCATTTCGTCGCGGCCTTCAATCGTGACGGGCATGACAAAGCGACCTTCTCCGTCGCCTATGTCGTGCGCGCGGTGACGCCGGGACATTATGTCCTGCCGCCCGCGACGATCGAGGACATGTACCGCCCCGAACGATTCGGCCGCACCGCTTTTGGAGCCATCGATATCGCCGCACCCAAATGAAAATGTCTCATGTGAAACATTCTGGCAGGATTGCCGCGCTCGTCCTTACATTGACGCTGCTCGGCCTTGCCGTGCCCACGGCCTTTATCCATTATCGCCATTCACTTGGTCCGCTCAACCTCGATGCGCCGAGCCAAGGATCGCGCATCGTGGTCGACCGTCATGGCCAGCTCTTGCGGGCCTTCACGACGCCGGACGGGCGCTGGCGGCTTCCCCTCCCGGCGGGTGATATCGATTCCCGCTTCATGGCGATGTTGATAGCTTATGAAGACCATCGTTTCAGCACCCATCATGGAGTTGATTTTCTGAGCCTCGGACGTGCCGCGCTGCAATGGGCAAGTCATGGCCATATCGTTTCGGGCGGCTCGACGCTGACGATGCAAGTGGCCCGGCTCATTGAGCCGCGCGCTGAAAAAACCATTGCGGCGAAGCTCGCGCAAATGCTACGTGCCGTTGAGATCGAGCAAAAGACAAGCAAGATCGGCGTCCTTAACCTTTACCTCGCGCTCGCGCCTTATGGCGGCAATATCGAGGGGCTGAGGGCGGCGAGCCTTGCCTATTTCGGCCATGAGCCTAAGCGCCTGTCGATCGCCGAGGCGGCGCTTCTGGTTGCTTTGCCGCAGGCGCCGGAAACCCGGCGGCCGGATCGTTATCGGGAGACCGCGCGTGCCGCCCGCGACATTGTCCTCGACCGGGTTTTTGCACGCGGCGTGATCAGCGCGGCCGAACGTGACGCGGCCAAGCGCGAAGCTGTCCCCAGCGAACGCCGGGCGTTTCCGATGCTCGCCGCGCATGCCAGCGAGGCAGCGCTCCGGAGCGCGCCGCCGCCGCACATCCACCGCTTGACGCTCGAGGCAAAACTACAAGCCTCGCTCGAAGGTTTGGCGCATGAGGCGGCGGCGACGCTCGGACCCGGACTTTCTTGCGCGATCCTCGTCATTGACAACGCGAGCGGGGAGATTCGCGCGCATGTCGGCGCGGCAGACTATTTTTCGCAAGAGCGCGCCGGTTCGATCGATATGACCGAGGCTATCCGCTCGCCCGGCTCCACATTGAAACCTTTGATTTATGCGTTTGCTTTTGAAAATGGTATCGCCCATCCTGAAACCGTTTTGGACGATCGGCCAACCCGCTACGGCATCTACGCGCCGGAAAATTTCGACCACTCGTTTCAAGGCACGGTTAGCGCACGCCACGCCCTGCAAATGTCCTTGAATCTGCCGGCGGTCGAATTGCTCGCCGAAATTGGTCCCACCGCTTTCATCGCACGTTTACGCAATGCCGGCGCACGGATCACGCTGCCGGACGAAGCCGCTCCGGGGCTTGCCGCCGGTTTGGGCGGGCTTGGAATCACGCTGCACGATCTTGCAGCGCTTTATGCTGGACTGGCGCGCGGCGGAGACGTGCCTGCCCTGACCGAAACGGCGCGGGACAACGCAACGGCGGAAGCCCAGTCGCGGCGAATGACTGGGCCGGTCGCAAGCTGGTATGTTACCGACATTCTGCGTGGCGCGCCGCCGCCGCTCAATGCGCCTTATGGGCACATCGCCTTCAAGACCGGAACTTCCTACGGCTATCGCGATGCGTTTGCGATCGGTTTCGACAAGGCCCATACGATTGCAGTGTGGCTTGGGCGGCCGGACAATGGAGCTGTCTTCGGGCTCGTCGGGCGCCAGGCCGCCGCGCCGGTGCTCTTTGACGCGTTCACAAGGCTTGGCACTGTGCACGAGTTCCTAGCGCCGCCTGCCGGTATTCTCTCAGGCCGCACCGCCTCTCTCCCTCCGCCCTTGCGGCATCTGCGCAAGGAC
>DATARJ010000381.1:0-1979 GCA_036264205.1 Methylocella sp. | reverse complement strand
CGAAGACGCGCAAGGCTGGTTCGAACGGCTGGCGAAAGCTGGGATTTTGGTGCGGCGGTTCGAGGCGCGGCCGGCCTGGCTGCGCTTTGGGATAGCTGGGTCGGACGCCGGACGGATGCGCCTTTGCGCCGCTCTGGGACTTGCATTACCGTAATTGCTTCCATATCGGAGGCAAGTCCCCCCGCATGACCACCTTGCCGGCGGGATCACGCTTCCGGCCGTAGTTGGCACGGGGGCTCATCTTGAGCCTGCATTTTGCTCGATTTGCGCCAGCAGCCTTTCGTAAGACGGTTTACGAACGCAGTAGCCTATCGGTTGCCCAGGCCGGACCGCGTCTGGAATCCGATTCCGTGCGTCGGTGCGCCCATACGCCATAAAATTTATTTCGCGACGACGACTTTGCTCGCGGCGGCAACGATGGCTCCCTTGAAAGCCCCTTCCAAGGTCACGGCGAAATTATAGTGGGATCGCGAAAAAGGTGCCGAACGAAACGGCTTGTTGCTGCGCCAGCCGACCAAAATCGCGCCTATTGCCGGTTTGTTTGTTCCGATGACGAGCGCGCCGCCCGAGGCTCCGTCTCCGGTCTCGCAATCGAACGAAAACTCCCTTGTTCCTTCCGCGCCGGCCGACAATTGATCGTGCAAAAGGCATTTTTCCATCGACAGCCTGCGCCCATCGCCCCAGTCGATGTGCCCGCGCGCGACAAATTCAACCGGCATGTTCGGTCTCGCCTCATCGGCGAGACCATAGGGCGCGATCCCTTCGATTGGATGGGTCAAGCGCGCGACGGCCCAATCATGAACCACCGCGACCGCGTAAGGATTGGTGCTTCCGGCAGCGATCGAGCCGAGATCGATCGGCACCCTCGTCTCCTTGCCGCGATTCACTATCGAAAAGAAGCACGTCTTCGCGCGCGGAGCGCCCTTTTCGTCGAAAAATACATGGGCCGCGGTCGTTACGAGGTCGTTGGCGAGCGTGAGCTGGCCGGCGCCATGCGCATCGCCGCATTCGATGAGGCCGGAGCCCGCAAAACGGGTGCGAAGCTCGGCCGCGTTGAGCTTCTGCTCGGCCGCGAATTCCTCCACGCTGCGGCGGCTGTTCTTGCCGAACACGACAACCGGCACGACTTTGAGCGGCGTAGCCTCCGGCAACATATGAGAGGGGAACGGAACAGCGGAAGCTTGAACGGAAATTCCAAAAAGGACGACGCAAATGGCGGCCGCGTGCATTCCACCTTTTTGAAACATCTCGTTTTCTCCTGTCGAGTCGGCGCGGCGCCGGCTTAGAACCGCGCAAAACGCTCTATCAAGCTGAACCATCGTGTATTTTGTCAATGCGAAAACAAAAAGGCAGCATCCCGGAGCAAGTGCTTTTTGGCGAATTGGTCCAACTTTCGCACCAAATCCGCTCGGTCGGGTGCCACAGGGCGACACCTGGAATGATACGCCGCCAGGGTGGTCCGGGGCTGGCGCGGATCCGCAGGTTTCCGCAATACGGCAATAATATGACAAACGCCAACCGCGTGCTCCCGTGTGCCGCTCCGTCTTGTGCGGTCGTTTGCGGTTGGCGCATCGATGATCGAAAGTTGCGCCGGAAGCCGACCCTGCCCCTTGGCGCTGTGCGGCGATGGCGGCGATGTGGCTGCGTCCAAAAGCCCATTGAATTGGGCTTTCCGATTCTGAGGTAAATGGCGTGAATCAAGCGGCAAATCTGGCTTCGGCTTGACGTGCGCGATTGCTGGAACATAGGACGGAAAATTTCGCGTGTGACTCGACTGTCCGCCGGTACGCTCGTCGGGCGCATCACCGCGCCGTACGTAGCCGGGAGGTGAACTTACGCTAATCTTGCATCTGCCAGCAGCGCGGTTATGGCCTGCTCTTGCCCCACTCGCATCGTCTCGGGCCGCTCGCCACGATCGATGGCGGCAATCTGGGTTTCGAGATCGGCGATGACGTGCGCCGCGAAGGGGCCGACGTGCA
>DATARJ010000330.1:0-2065 GCA_036264205.1 Methylocella sp. | reverse complement strand
CGCGATGTTGGCGGCGCTCCGGCGGGGCGAAAGTTTGGACACTGGCCAAGGCGGCAGAATCTCTTTCTCGCCCACGCCTCGTCTCGCCGCCGAGCCCATGATCGCGACGGCCGATGTCCGTCGTATTGGCGCCGGACAGCGCAACTCCTCGCTCGTCCTGGGCAACCAGATGATGCTGAAAATCCGTCACCGGCTCCAAACCGGAGAAGATCCAGAGGTCGAGGTTTTGCGCTTTCTGACTGAGGTGGCGCATTTCGACAGATCTCCTCCCTTGCTTGGCACTATCGAACACGTCGATCGTGCGGAAAACCGCACCGTGCTCGCGATCCTGCAAGCTTTCATGCGCAACCAGGGTGATGCCTGGACATGGACGCTCGAAGCGTTGAAGCGCATCCTCGAGGCGGCCGCACTGACACCCGGGCAGGACGACCGCGCCGGACATGAGGAATTCGCGACCTACGCGCCGCACATGCGGCGGCTCGGCTTGCGCACGGCCGGGATGCACAAGGCCCTAGCGGCGCCAACCGCCGATCCGGCCTTCAAAGCCGAGGCGCTGACGTTCGACGACGTCCGCGAGTCAGCGGATGCGGCAAGAATTACGGCCATGCATGCCTTCAAACGCCTCCTATCGGTCGCCACGAACGCAAGCGAGGACAAGCGCGCCCAGGCCGAACGCCTTCTGGCCCGGCAGGAAGAGTGCTTTGCTCTGATCGACAAGCTTATCCAGCAGCCGCATGGCGCGATCAAGATCCGCATTCACGGCGATTATCGTCTTAGCCGGCTCCTGGTCGTGAAAGACGATGTCATTATCGTCGATTTCGGAGAAAGGCCTTCCATATCCCCTGAACAAAGGCGCGCTAAAACATCGCCGCTGCGCGATGTCGCGGTGATGCTGCGCTCTTTTGCTCATGCGGTTGCCGCCGCCAAACGTGATCTCGCCCGGCTCGGCCCCGGCGCGACCCTCGCGGCGGCAAGACTTCGCGAGGAACTTGTCGAATTTTCTCAAATCTTCATCCAAGCGTACATGGAAGCGGCACGCGAGAGCCCGATCTGGATCGAGGATGAAGGCACGCGAATGCGCCTCCTGGTTCTCTACTTGCTGGCCGAAGCGCTCCATGAAATCGAGACGGAAAAGCGCTTGGACTCGATCGACACGTCAATCGACAGCGTCAACGCGATCCTCGATCGCATGGCCACTGCATGATGTGTGGCGACGATTGCGCCGCGCCGCCACGCATCGAGATTACACGACACACGACTGAGTTCCAGCCGCGCCCGCCGGCGCCGATATTGAGCGTTGACGAGCCGAAAGGTTCATGATTATTGGCGTGACCCTCCGGATCGTGCTCTAACCTTTCAGTATTCGCTGGATCGTGAAGCCGGGTTCCATTCTGAAAATCTTCCAGAGGCCATGCTTGGCCGGCTTTCCATCCTGGAAGGCTGTTCTCGCGTTGATTGGTGTCCAGGATATTTTTATGGCGAACACGCGTTCGGCCAAGAAGGCTGTCCGTAAAATTGAGCGCCGCGCCGACGTCAATCGGTCGCGCCGCAGCCAAATGCGCACCTATGTCCGCAAGGTCGAGGAGGCGCTCGTCGCGGGCGACCCCGGCGCGGCCGCCGCCGCTCTGCGTGCCGCCCAGCCATTGCTCATGCGCGCGGCACAGAAGGGAATCGTACATGCCAAGGCGGCCGCGCGAAAAGTCTCCCGGCTCAGCCGGCGGGTGAATGCATTAAGCAAATAAAAGGTGAGCAAAAATTAAACAGCTTTCGAAGCCGACGTATTATGAAGGGTTTTATTCCGAGGCCCGCGCATGCCGGGCTTTTTTGTTTTTTGCGCGCCGGCGGGTGCATACGTTAAGCAAACAAAGGTGAGCAATATCGCTCATTTTTTTTCCAAGCGAACCAATGGCTTGTCCTTAAAGCCGTGCGACAGGCACCTATTGTGTCGGGTTAACCACAGTCGCCGTGCTGCGCGTGGAAATTTTTTGGCAACCTTGCCCGGCGATGGGAAACCATTTTCACGCCCTTTTGGCGCGCTCGATGGATCCGCGCGAAATCAGGTGGT
>DATARJ010000293.1:0-3487 GCA_036264205.1 Methylocella sp. | reverse complement strand
CTCCACCGCTTGCCGCTGTCGATGCTGCCTTTGACGGCTACGTAGCCGAGATAACTGCGCTTCGCCGCGATGGTCTTACGCGCGATTTGCCTGTTGACGCGTTGGAAAGCTTGTTTGCTCTCGGTTTTGCGCTTGAGCAGTTGCGCCATGATTTCAGGGAGCTCGAACAATGTGTATCGGAATATGCTCGTTAACCATGGGCACGGGCCTAAAGCGTGCGCCGCCAGGGACGAATGGAAACTTGGGACACAGGATGAACCGCAATTGCCCTGACGAATCTTCCAGGCGACAGATTGATGCTCGCGGCGCGAACGAATCATGAGCATTTCCATGGCCTGAAGGGGCAACATTGTCGCTGGTCATCTCACGCATAGTCAGAATCTTGGAAATACAGGCCCTTTGGAACCGATCGCCGCATCATAGGTTGACCCATTTGGATTTTGGTGCGGCGCTTGACTATGAACCTGCAGCTTCTCGTCCGCGATATCGCTCCCGAAGGGGTTTTCGAGCCTCCCGCGGCGATCATCGGTTAGTCGCCGCAATTGTCTTCTGCGTTTATGCCGTTCGACGACTGTTCTCGTGAACAGCTGCGAGGTGGCTACAATTAAGGTTTCCTGTGACGAGCAAAGCCGGCGCTATACATCTGACGTTTGGCGCCACGGTTTGGATCTCTGTGTGATGGAACCAAAATCTTCCTCCGGGCGTGAAGGCGCCCGTTTCCTCAAGACGCGGGTGAAAACCGCGCGAAAGCGATCGCTTTCCTCGACCTTGTGGCTCGAGCGCCAGCTCAACGATCCCTATGTGGCGAGGGCCAAGCGGGAGGGTTTTCGTTCCCGCGCGGCCTATAAGCTGCTTGAGATTGACGCCCGCTATCGTTTCCTAAAACACGGCCAAAGGATCGTCGATCTCGGCGCCGCGCCGGGGGGGTGGTCGCAGGTGGCCGTACGGAAGGTTGGCACGGAAATGGGCCATGGCAGGGTGATCGGGATCGATCTCCTTGCCATCGAGCCGCTCCCGGGCGCCGATTTCAAGATCCTGGATTTCATGGCTTCGGACGCGCCGCAGCAGCTCAAGGATTGGCTTGGCGGCAGGGCCGATGTGGTCCTCTCCGACATGGCGGCAAATGCGACTGGCCACAGGAAGACCGATCATTTGCGGATCATCGGCCTCGTCGAGCTCGCGGCCGATTTCGCCTGCGAAATTTTGACGGATGGGGGCGCTTTCCTCGCCAAGGTTTTTCAAGGCGGAACCGAGCACTCACTGCTCGCCCGTCTTAAAAGCGAATTCGCGGTCGTGCACCACGTGAAGCCGCGCGCAAGCCATGCCGATTCGGCTGAGCTTTACGTGCTTGCGACGGGATTTAGGGGCAGGGGCAAGGGCAAGCGATGAGCAAAGGCGCGCTTATTGCGTCGCGGGCACGACGACCTCGGCGGCGTGCTTTGACCGGCTCGCGATGAGGTCCGAGCCGGCGTCTGCAGGCAATCGCAAGAACGCGGCGGCGGCGCTCAACGAGACCGCCGCCATCGCGATAAACGCCCATTTGAAATTTCCGAGCGCGAGAGCGTCCGTGCCGGGGCTAAACAGAGCGAACCCTTGCAGCGCCCCGGCTCCGGCCGCGACACCAAGGCTCAAGGACAATTGCTGGGCCACCGAAGCAAGACTGACGGCCGCGCTCATTTTGACGGAATCGATATCGGCATAGGCAATGGCATTGAGGCTGGTGAATTCGAGCGAGCGCACGAAGCCGCCGACGAGAAGCAAACTCATGATCACCACGACCGGCGTCGAGGGGGTAAAGAAGCCATAGCAGGCGAGGAAAGCGGCGCTCAGCATGGCATTGAAAAGGAGCACCCGGCGAAAGCCAAAAAAGCGGAGAATGCGCGGCGCCGTTGCTTTCATCGCCATCGCCCCCACCGAGGCAATGAACGTGATCGACCCCGAGTGAAAGGCGTTCAAGCCAAAACCGGTTTGCAACATGAGCGGAAGCAGAAAAGGAATCGATCCGATGCCGATCCGGAACAGCGATCCTCCCGCCACGCTTGCGCGAAACGTTTTGATGGAAAGAAGCTTGAGGTCGAGCAGCGGAAATGCGGCACCACGAGCGTGCAGGGCGTAGGCCGCCAAGGCCAGGACACCGAAACCCGCCAGATTCACTGCCGCTTGCCAGGCCATGAGGCCGCGGCCGATGCCGCCAAGCCCGAACAAAAGAGAGGCAAGCCCGAGACCGCAAAGGAAAAAGCCCGTCACATCGAGGGGTGAGGACGCCCCGTCCCTGACATCCTCGATGAAGATTGTCGCAAGGATGATGCCGATGGCGCCGATCGGCACGTTGATCCAGAAAATCCACCGCCAGTGAAAATAGGTGGTGATGAAGCCGCCGAGCAGTGGCCCGGTCATCGGTCCGAGGAGCGCCGGGACCGTCAGATAGGACAGCGCGTTCACGAGTTCGGGGCGCGCCACGGAACGCAAAAGCAAAAGCCGCCCGACAGGAACCATCATCGCGCCGCCGATGCCTTGGACGACGCGGGCGCCGACAAGTTCGGGCAAGGTGGCGGAGATGCCACACAAGATAGAGCCTAAGGTGAAGACGACGATGGCAGCTCGAAAAATGGTTCGTGCGCCAAAACGGTCAGCGGCCCAGCCGCTTGCCGGGATGAAGATCGCGAGGGAGACGAGATAAGAAGTGAGAGCGAGCTTTAAGGAGATCGGGTCCTCGTGCAAATCCTTGGCAATGGCGGGCAACGATGTTGAGATGACCGTCGAGTCGAGATTTTCCATGAACAGGGCGCAAGCGACAGTCAGCGCGGTGATGAGATAGGAAGGCAAAAGCTTGGCTCCAAAGTCCTGCCGGACAAAAGGCCCAGGCCACGCGTCGCTGGGGGCGGCGGTGCCTGCGTTGGGCAATGTCGCGAAACGTCCGGTCCTGAATGTGCTCTCGGGTACGCATTTCGGCGCCGATGTGACGCTCGGCCTTGGCGAGGTTCACGCCACAACAGAGGAACTTGCGAAGAGACATCAAGCGAATTTTCGCGGAGGCTTGACGCACGGAAGGACGCCGTCGATTCCCAAAAAGCTGAAGAGCACGACATTGTTCGGTTGCGCCAGACCGAGAGATAATTAGCTAGTCGCCATTTTGCAAATATTGCAGCCAAGCGTACTTCACGACCGGTGATTGAGAGAATTTGCGGATACAAACGTAAAATTCAGGCAAATCCCCGCGTCGCCTTCACCCAATCCCGCGCCCGTTGTTCGGGATGGGCGTTTCGGGAAATGTCGGTGACAACCGCCGCGCTATCCGCTCCGGCCTCTAGGACATCCGCCACGCGATCGAGCGTGATCCCGCCGATCCCGACAAGGGGCATTTTGCCGATTTTCTTCTTCCATTCCGCGAGGCGCGGCAATCCCTGCGGCGGGAAAGCCATCTGCTTCAGGGCCGTCGGATAGACCGGCCCAAGCGCGATATAATCCGGGCTCACGTCGAGCGCGC